>JAUNBV010000084.1 GCA_030526885.1 Syntrophomonadaceae bacterium | reverse complement strand
AAATGAGCGAAATATTCTTTTAAGAGTTCGGATTCATCAACGGCACGTACCACCAGCTCTAACTCCTGCTGATACTCGTCAACCTTTCCAGCCTCCCGGGCAATGCTAAAAAAAGCTTCAGCATAGCGCCTAGCGACGCTCTGATTTAACATAACAGATCGCCCGCTTCGTCAACAAAGTTTTTAACCATCTGGCGCTGATCCTCTTCGGTAATGGCGCGGCCGAGCACTTTTTCGGCAGCCATAATGGCCAGTGATACGGAAGCGTCCTTGAGTTCCAGGCGGGCCTGCTGGGTAGCGGCTTCGATCTCGTTGAGTGCCCGCGCCTTCATGACGCTCACTTCTTCCTGAGCTTTGTTTACGATTTCAGTCTTGGTTTCTTCGGCGGCTTTGTTGGCCCGGGCCAAGATTTCCTGAGCCTCTTTGCGGGATTCCGCCAGATTAGCCTGAGTCTCTTTCATGAGTTGATCAACTTCAACTCTCACTTCTTCTGCATGCTTCAACGAACTTTCAATGGTGTTGGTGCGTTGTTCCATCATGGCGTTGACGGGACCAAAACCAAATTTATATAACAGTGCCAGCAGTATCAAAAAGTTTACCGCCGACCATCCCATTACATGCCAGTTGCCGAAATCAGGCGTAGCGCCATCAGGGGCGGGTACTGCGCTGACTACTTCGGCATCGCCGGAGGCCATGCAGAAGGTTGCAAATCCCATGACCATTATTACGGTCAGTATGAGGATCAATGCATTTTTTCGATTCCTCTTCACGGATATGTTACCTCCCATCAGTGAACTAATTAAGCCTCAAAGTTTGTGGGGGCGGCAGACTTTAAAAGTCTGCCCGCCGCCCCCATAGAGAGCCGATTAACCCGTACTTAGTCCAACTTACCGACCAGCATGAATGCGATCAGCAAGCCATAAATGGTCAGGGTTTCAATGAACGCCAGGGTGATGAACATCAGCGTTCTCACGTCTCCGCCTACTTCGGGCTGTCTTGCAATAGCTTCCATGGCTTTACCACCGGCCAGGCCCATGCCTACGCCGCCGCCGAGACCGGCGATCGATACTGCCATACCAGCGCCTAATGCGATTTCCATGTGTTTCCCTCCTTTCACTTCTGATGTGGTCTGCCGACCTAAAGGATTATGATGAATTTAGTGGCCCTCATTGGTTGCGGTGGCAATATAGTTGGCGGACAGAATCGTAAATACGATAGCCTGGATCGCACCCAACAATACGCCCAATCCCATAATCGCCGCCGGAATAACGAACGGCACCATATACAGCAGAAATGCTACGACCATTTCTTCGCCGAATACGTTGCCGAATAGACGGACGGTCAGGGACAACGGGTGGGTTATCTCTTCTAGAATATTTAACGGTAACATCATGGGAGTAGGGCTAAGGAAATGCCCCAAATGGTGAAATCCCTTTTGTTGGAAACCGGAGATGTGAACTGCAAAAACCGTGATACACGCCATAATTATAGTCACATTCCAGTTACTGGTGGGCGGCTGGAAGCCTGCGACAACTGCTGCTCCAGGAATTAAACCGGAGTAATTGCTGAACAAAATGAATATGAAAAAGCAGGTCAGCAACGGCGCAAACCTTTTGGCCACATCCTTGTTATCCATCAGCTGTGTGAAAAAGTCATGGCACCACTCCAGCGCCCATTCAAACACATTTTGCAGTCCGCGCGGAACCGTCTGCATATTGCGCGTGGCAAAAAAAGCTATCAATGCGACTACCAGAACGATTGCCCATTGGGTAACGACCAGGTGATCCACCGGAATAGGACCTATATGGAAATAGGTACTATCCCACATACCAAACATCATCTTTTTCCCCCCCTCCTAATATATAAAATATTTATTATTTGGTTTTATCGATCCCTTAAACCCAGGATCTAAAAACTTAAAACCCTTTATTACCTACCACCAAGACGAGCGTTCATCGTCGTCATCCTTTTTATCCTCTTCTGCGTAAGCATCGCGATATTGCTTTACATCCGGGGAATTTTCGTCATTATTCTCGGTTGTTTTTTTTCTCCTGTATACCGGCACTTCGTCACCATGGTCCTTTATCATGCGATCCCATACCATCTTGCCGGCGGTAGCCATTCCGAAGAAAAGACCCAGGATAATCCACAGCATCCCGGTTCCAAAACGTTCGTCAAGCTTATGGCCGATCCAGGTCGGCAACGCGATGGCGGCCGCGATTGAAGTTCCCAGATTAACGGCTGTTGACAGTGGTTTTACCCATGCATTTTTCCCCTGAGCCATTTCTCATCTCCTGAAACGACGGGGTCCAACCTGTCGCATTGATTGTGTGCGCTACATATTGATATAACCACCTATACGTTTTCTATGCCTTAGACAAAAATCCTTTTTCCTACGTAAAATTTTTTATAAAATATTCTGTATCCGCAAAAATATTCTGACACCTTTACTGGCCGATATAGCCTTTGCGCCATAGTTTTTCAATATGCTCCTGCAACAGCTGGTCGATGTCCAGGCCGTAATTCTCCTCCATCACATACATCATGGTAACCGCCGTCTGTGCCACATCCAGCAACTCGCGAGCCACTTCCAGCATCACATCGTCGGGGCTCATATTGACATTTTCTCCGCTCAACCCCCTGAACTTACCGATGCAGCGCGCCAGCTCGCCGGCTTCCTCCATCAGTTTCAGCGTGGTGGATTCCAACGTAGGGTTGAGCCGATTCAAGCGCGGCAGGCTTAATGTTTTCGATATCATTTGCTGTCCTCCAGGTGCATTTCCTCCAGCACCACGCCGGCCTCCTGCATGAACTGCAGGGCTATCTCATCGTCAAAGTTGCCGCTGTGTACCACCCGCACCACGCCGGCATTAATGATCATCCGGGCGCAGATAAGGCAGGGCTGGTTGGTGCAGTACATTACCCCGCCCTGGGTGGATACGCCGTAATAAGCCGCATTGATGATAGCGTTTTGCTCGGCGTGGACCCCGCGGCATAACTCATAACGCTGACCGGAAGGAATCGACATATTCTCCCGCAGGCAGCCTAACTCAGAACAGTGACCCATGCCCCGGGCCGCTCCGTTGTAACCGGTGGCGATGATGCGCTCATCCTTTACCAGCACCGCGCCCACCTGCCGCCGCAGGCAGGTGGAACGGTCGGCCACCAGCACGGCCAACCGCAGGAAATACTCATCCCATTCGGGTCTTGGCCTGTGAGTTTCGCTCATGCCGATTCCTCCTAATTAACTCCGTACGCTGGGGGGGAATAAATATCGCTTCGGGCATTACCGCCCTTTCCGCTCCAAGGCGGTTATCTTATCCACTCTCTGCTGATGGCGGCCGCCCTCAAATTCCGTCTCCAAAAAAGCCAGCGCGATGGCGCCGGCCAGAGACGGGCCCAGCACCCTCGCGCCTAATGCCAGCACATTGGCGTCATTGTGCATGCGGCTCATGCGGGCGGTAAATTCGTTATGGCACAAGGCCGCCCGAATCCCCGCTATTTTATTGGCGCTGATGGAAATGCCAACCCCCGTGCCGCAGATAACGATACCAAACACGCCTTGCGCCAGCACTTCCTTGGCTATTTTTTCCGCGATATCGGGATAATCTGCTGCCTTTTCGTCATAAACCCCACAGTCTATACACTCATGACCCCGCTGGCGCAGGGTTTCCATTACGTCGTGCTTAAACTGTACTCCGGCATGGTCGCAGCCGATTATAACCTTCACCTTCGTCACCTCAAATGCATTATGTTGTCACCATTCGACTTCCGCAGGTCAAATCCCTGTTTATGGTGTCAGCTTTTCAATAATTTCCTCCCAGGCCGCATCGATCATTTTTATCAATTGCTCCGCCGCGCCGCGATAAACTTCCCGGCTGCCGCCGTAAGGGTCGGCCACATCGCCCCCCATGCCGGCCAGCTGGGCCAGGGTATAAATATGTTCCCGGCACCGCGGGAATCGCTCCCGCAACTCCTCGCACTGCCAGCCCTCCATGGTAATGATCAGGTCTGCGGTCTGCGCCATATCGGGACTCAGGCGCCGGGAACGGTGGGAACCGAGATTAAACCCCAGTTCTTCCATTACCAGCGCCGCATTGGCGGTGGCCGGTCTCGCTTCCTCCGCATAAATTCCGGCCGAGCCGATGGCCCAAGGGCGGTCCCACGCTTTGGCCCGCAGAATCGCCTCCGCCATGGGGCTGCGACAGGTATTGCCGCTGCATATCAGCAGGAGCTTGAGCATATTCCCTCATCCTTTCACTTATTCTGCACTTCGGGCGGCCCGCTTTATCCGCTCCGCCAGTGCCGGTGACAACTCCGCCCCGCCGTCCTCCAGCGGAGCGCACAGCAGCCGTGACAACCCCGCCGCTTCTGCTTCGCGCAGAATGGCATAGAATTCGGTGCGTGCGTCGCTGCGCATACGGTAGGCCGGGACTGAGCCCATGGGCTTCCGCTCGCTGTCCATAAACAATAAAAGCCCGAATTCATCTTTGGCGGCCTGGCATGCCGCTATCATTTGATCGAAATCATCGGCCGACGACGCCAGCTGTACCCGTACCGGGCTATCATAAGCCGCGGTTTCCATCGCAGGTATGGCCAGATGGGCCTCCTCGCCCAATACCTTTGCGATCGCTTCCGCCGCCAGGCCGCCCAGCCGCAGGAGTTCACATTTGCCCCCGCTGAGATCGATAATGGTGGACTCCATTCCGCTGCCGGTAGCGCCGCCATCCAGAATACCGGCTATTTTCCCCTCTATATCCGCTTTTACATGCTCGGCGGTCAGCGGGGAAGGCCGGCCGGACAGATTGGCGCTGGGCGCGGCCAGCGGGCCGGTCTTATCGAGCAACGCCAGGGCCAGCGGGTGATCCGGCATACGAAAACCCACGCTGGCGCGGCCCCCGGTCAATCCTGCCGGCAAACCGGGCGCGGCGTCCAGAATGATGGCCAGCGGGCCGGGCCAGAAGGCCTGCATCAGTTTTTGCGCCGCCGGGACGACATCGGCGGCATACTGCCGCACCTGTTCGGGCCGGCTGATATGCACCAGCAATCCGCTGGCGGCCGGGCGGCCCTTGACCGCAAACACCTTGCGTATCGCCGCCGCATTATCCGCCGCCGCCCCCAGCCCGTACACGGTTTCGGTGGGAAAGGCCAGCAATTCGCCGCTTTGTATCACCTTTGCCGCCTGCTGCAATAATTCTTCATTTATACTGAGAGGGTCAATGGCAAATGTTTTGGTAATCATAGGCTTGCGCCCCGTCACCACCCGCGCCCGCCCGGCGCTGTCGTTTATTATTTTATACCCCTCATAGTCACCCAGCATAGAGCGCGCCGCCTCCGCCTGACGGGGATCGATCTCCAGCATGATACGCCCTCCGGGGCGCAGCTTGGTGGCTGCCTGCCGCAGCAAACGCCGGTACAACTCCAGCCCGTCGCCCTCTGCTATCAGGGCTGTCTGGGGCTCATAATCCCGTACCCCCGGCTCCAGCCGGGCCCATTGTTCGGGGGTAATATAGGGCAAATTGGCCACGATCAAATCAAAATCATCTAAATCGGGATGCCCCAGCAAATCCGCTTGCACAAAATGAAGCCCGCTCTTATGGCGGGCATCGTTTTGCCGCGCCACCGCCAAGGCGGCCGGGGAGATGTCGGTGGCCCAAATCTTTGCCTCCGGCAGATAGCGCGCCAGGCTGATGGCGATGGCGCCGCTGCCGGTGCCCACATCTACAATGCGCTGCCGCCCCTCGCGGCGGGCGTAGTCAATGGCCGCTTCCACCAGGGTTTCCGTATCGGGACGGGGGATAAGCACGTCGCGGGTAACCAGAAGCTCCAGAGACATGAATTCTCTGGAGCCCGTGATATAGGCATACGGCTCGCCCTGCAGGCGGCGGCGGATGTATTCCTTATATGCTTTTCGTTCCTCGGCTTCGACCGGCAAATCGTAATGGGTATAGAGCCAAACCCGGTTTTGCCCCAGCACATGAGCCAGCAACAGTTCAGCCTCCAACCGCGCCGATGGCAGGCCTTTTTCGGCAAAATAGCGGGTGGTCCATGTGAGCAGGTCGCCGACTCTCCATAGCTCACTCATTTAATCCACCTGCCGCAACCGTTCCGCTTGGTCGTTACTGCGCAGAGCATCCAACAGCTCCTGTAACTGGCCGTCCATGATCTGATCCAGCTTGTGCAGCGTGAGGTTGATGCGATGGTCGCTAACCCGCCCCTGGGGATAGTTGTAAGTGCGGATGCGTTCACTGCGGTCACCGCTGCCCACCTGGCTCTTGCGGGCGCCGGCCATCTCTTCGTTCTTTTCCGCCTCCATCTGTTCCTTCAGGCGCGAGCGCAATACGCGCAAAGCCTGCGCTTTATTCTTGTGCTGCGATTTTTCATCCTGACACGTCACCACCAACCCGGTAGGCAAATGGGTGATGCGCACCGCAGACTGAGTGGTGTTCACACACTGGCCGCCGGGGCCGCTGGCGCAATACACGTCAATCTTGAGGTCGTTGGCGTTGACCTCCACATCCACTTCCTCCGCTTCCGGCAGCACCGCTACCGTGGCCGCCGAGGTATGGATGCGCCCGCCCGACTCGGTGGACGGGATACGCTGCACCCGGTGAACGCCGGATTCGTATTTCATGCGGCTGTAGGCTCCGGCGCCGTCCAGCACAAAAGTTACTTCTTTCACGCCGCCCAGCTCCGTGAAGTTGGAATCCATCATTTCCACCTGCCAGCCCTGCGTTTCAGCGTAGCGCGAATACATGCGGAACAGGTCGCCGGCGAACAATGCCGCTTCCTCCCCGCCGGTACCGGCGCGAATCTCCATGATAACGTTTTTATCGTCATTGGGGTCCTTGGGCAGCAGCAACAGCTTAAGTTCCTGCTCCCGCGCCGCTTCCCGCCGCTGCAGGTCTTCGATTTCCTCCACCATCATAGCCTTCAGTTCTTCATCATTTTCTTCCTTCAACATAGTGTGTACATCCTGCAGTTGCTCCCGGCAACTGCGGTAATCGCGGTAGCACTCTACCACTCCGCCCAACTCGGCGTGGGCTTTGGCATATTTCTGAAACCGCGTGGGGTCGCTTATTATCTCCGGGTCACTCAGCAACCCGGTCAGTTCATCATATTTAGCCTCCAGGCCTTCCAGCTTCTCCAGCATTAGGGTTCATCCTCTCTTGTTATCTGCGTTTTATCCCGGCTAAACCTGCAGTGAAACCGGTTCTACGGCCGGCGTTTGATCGGTTTTCAGCACTTCGTTCAGGGCCCGGATGGCGACCTCCAGCTGGCTGTCGTCCGGTTCGCGGGTGGTGAGCTTTTGCAATGCCAGCCCGGGCGCGATGAGCGCGCGCCCCAAGGGCCGGTCGTAATACTTGGCGGACAGCTTAATCAACTCATAACCGATACCGGCCACAATAGGAAAGACCGCGAGACGCGACCAAACGCGGTAAAACAGCGTTCCATCGCCCAGCAGGGCAAATACCAAAATGGCGATCACCATCACGATCAACAGAAAGGACGTGCCGCAACGGGGATGGGAGCAAGATTGCAGCCGCGCGTTTTCCACCGTCAGTTCCAACCCTTTTTCGTGGGCAAAGATAGTTTTATGCTCCGCGCCATGATACATGAAAACGCGTTTTATATCGTCCATACGGGTAATGGCCACGATGTATAATATAAGGAAGACAATGCGCACCGCGCCTTCGACCAGATTTTGCAGAAATATTCCTCCCAGCCATTGCTGCGCAAAATGCACGATAGCGGTGGGCAGGACCACAAACAACGCCAGCGCCAGCACCAGCGCCAACAGGCCGGTGGCCAATATCTCCCCGGAGGTCAGCTCCTCTTCATCATCATCCATGGAGAGATTTGCCGATTTGTTCAGCATACGGATGCCGACGGCCATAGAGCTTACCAACGCTACCGTACCGCGGATAAATGGCCATTTCAAAAAAGGGTATTTTTCTTCCGGTTTCTTGTTGGCTTCCTTCTCGATCACGATGCTGCCGTCAGGCTTTCTTACCGCTACCGCCGTCTCATCCGGCCCCCGCATCATGACGCCCTCAATGACCGCCATGCCTCCGTAATTATACTTTTTTGCCTTGTTGCTCATATCTTCATTCCTTTGACCTGTGGCTTGGGCCACCCGTTTAATAAGCTATTTACATCAGTATAGTTT
>JAUNBV010000083.1 GCA_030526885.1 Syntrophomonadaceae bacterium | reverse complement strand
GCCGCCTTGGCCCCCCTGGCCCCCCTGGCCCCCGTTCCCGCCGGAGCCGCCCCGGCCGCCTTGGCCTCCCTGGCCTCCCCGGCCACAATGCTGCCCTGATGATCGCCTGATTGGGCCGCCCATTCCTTCGGTTTGCAATACTACGGTATATTATCGCTGCCCCTACAATTGCGATGCTCCCTGTGTTCCGCTGGGAGCTAGGGTACCGCGGGTCGCTGAGTCCAGCTATGCTTCCCCGCGCAACCGCCGGTCAGAATGCTGCGGCTATCCACGCCGTGGCTGCCGCCGCAATCCACGCAGAAGACGTTTCCGCTTCTGAAGCGGCTATCGTGTCGTAAGACGCATCAATAATTATTAACCGAAGGATCCCGGCCACTTTTGCGGCCGGGATCGGTCTTTCCCGTGCAGTTGGGGCCTGCCTTCCCCCGCTTGCTTACCTATCCCGATGGTTGCCAATACTTCTTATCCAGGCTGCGGTATTGTAGTGCCTCCGCCATGTGCGGCATTTGAATGGTGTCGCTACGCTCCAGGTCGGCTATGGTGCGGGCCAGCTTCAGCACCCGATCATGGGCGCGGGCGCTCATCTTACGGGCCTGAAAGGCCTTGCGTAACAGTTGCTCGCCTTTTTCGTCAAGTTGACAATAGCGCTTCAGGTCGTGGCGCTGCATCTGGGAATTGAAACGCACCCGGCCCATCCCGAAGCGCTTTAACTGGAATTCGCGCGCTATCAGCACCTTTTCCTTCAGCAGGGCGGTGCTTTCGGCGGGGCGGTCGCTGTTTAATTGCTCGTAAGCGATGCGCGGCACTTCCACCTGAAGGTCCATGCGGTCCAGCAGCGGCCCGCTCAATCGGTTCAGATAACGGCTGATCTGCAGCGGGGTACAGCGGCATTGGACATCGGAGCCAAAAAAGCCGCAGGGGCAGGGGTTCATACTGGCAATCAGCACAAAGTTGGCGGGATAACTGTAGGTGGCGGCGGCGCGGGCGATAGTTACCGTTTTGTCCTCCAACGGCTGACGCAGGGATTCCAGCACGTCGCGATCGAATTCGGGGATCTCGTCCATAAACAATACCCCGTTATGGGCCAGGCTGATTTCCCCGGGGCGGGGAGTACGCCCGCCGCCAATGATGCTGGCCGCGCTGGCATTGCGGTGCGGGGCGCGAAACGGGCGCTCCCCTATCAGCGAGCGGTGCTGGTTGAGCAGGCCCGCCACCGAGTAAATGCGGGTGGTTTCCAGCGACTCCTCCCGGCTCATTTCGGGCAGGATGGTGGCTAAACGCCGCGCCAGCATGGTTTTGCCGCTGCCGGGCGGTCCGATCATCAGCATATTGTGCATCCCGCTGGCGGCTACCAACAGGGCTTTTTTAGCCGTGGCCTGCCCCTTTACTTCCGAAAAATCGTACAGGCCGGCCTGTGTTTCCTCCGGCGGCAGCGGCTGTACCGGGGGCAAGGGGGTGTCTTCCTTGAAATATTCGCATATGGAGCTCAGATGGGGCGCGCAGCGGGAGTCTATCTCTTGAATTAAGGCGGCTTCGGCTTGATTGGCTTCGGCCACGATAAGGGTGGCGCCGGGGTGATGCTCCGCCAGTTGCAAAGCCATGGGCAGGATGCCGGGTACCGGGCGCAGGCTGCCGTCCAGTGACAATTCGGCGGCCAGAAATGGCGATTGGTCCTCGCCGGGGGCCGGTAGTTGTTCGCTGGCGATCAGGATTCCTAAAGCGATAGCCAGGTCGAATTGGGTGCCCTCCTTTTTGATATCGGCCGGAGCGAGATTGACGGTAAGCCTACGGTTGGGAAAGTCGTAGCCGGAGTTTTTCAGCGCGGAACGCACCCGCTCTCCGGCTTCCTTTACGGCCGCGGAAGGCAGCCCGACGATAGCAAAGTTTGGCAGTCCGTTTTGGAGGTCTACCTCCACAGCCACCTCGGTAGCCTCGATGCCGTTTATGACCAGGCTTTTCATCGCGGCCAGCAAATCGCCCACCCCCATTTTTTAACTTCATTCTGGCAATAAAGGGAGGAATCCTCTTTAATAACTTATAAGTATCTTTATGTTTCTCGGGGCAATATAGCGGTGGCCCAAGCGGAGAGCGGATAATCTAAGCCTGCGGCTTACCGGTGAGAGGGGGCTTGGCAAATGGCAAGTATACCACCCGGCGCGAGCCGACAGGATTTAATAAATGCCGTTCCCTCCCGCGGTCAATGCGCACTATATATTTTTTACCGCTCATGGCGAAAAATAAAATAAATGCCGTAATAAAAATTTTTTAGTATAGTTCGGGGCCGGCTCAGACACAATAGGATAAAAAGCATCGGGCGCGTGGCGCGCTCCGATAGCTTAAAGAAGGGAAGGGACAAATAACGATGATAGGTTTGATAGTACGTTTCGTGGTATCCGCGCTGGTGTTGCTGCTGGTGAGTTGGCTGGTGCCCGGCTTTGAGGTGTCAGGTTTTTGGGGCGCCGTGCTGACGGCCATAGTCATCGCCATCATCGGCTATCTGGTGGAATTGGTGTTTGGCGAAAAGATTTCTCCGCAAAGACGAGGCATCACCGGTTTTTTGGTAGTAGCCATAACTATTTATCTGGCGCAGTTTATTGTACCCAATTATGTGAGCGTAACGCTGCTGGGGGCCTTGCTGGCGGCCGTACTGGTGGGGGTAATCGATCTCTTCGTACCGACGCAAATAAAATCTAAGGCCTGATAGCCTTGCATTATACCCGCCTTTAGAGTTACAATTAGCTATCACTGATGGGTGGGTAAAAAATGTTTGGCTTTTTCAGCAATATAGGACCCTGGGAGTTAGCTATAGTGGCATTGGTGGCGTTGATTGTAGTAGGCCCGGATAAATTGCCGGAAATGATGCGCACCTTTGCCCGCACGCTTAATAATCTGCGCGATATCGGTGACGGCTATAAGCGCGAATTTCAGGAGGCGCTCAATGTCGATGAGATCAACGAATTGAAAAACAGCGTGCAGGATATGCAGAAGGATATGCAAAACATGATGAACCCGCTCACCCCGCCGGCGAAGAATAAAGCGCCCGGCGCCACCCAGGTGCCTGTGGTCAAGCCGGAAGAGGAGGAGCAGGAAAGCGCCGCTCCACCGTCGGAGCCGGAGCCGGAAAACGTTATCGGGCCAGACCCGGCCACGGAGGCAGTTCAATAACATTCCGCCGATTTTATATCGGCGGTTTTTTTATTTGCCCCCGCCGCCCCGGCAACGGCGCTTCCCACGCCTTTCCCTAAAATACTTCCGGTGTGTGCCGGTTTGGTATATAATAGACGAGAAAAATTCGCCGGCCTTGAGTATAGACGGGAGTGATTGTTTTGGCGCGGGATTTGGAAAGCCTGCTTAAAGAGCGGGTAGTGATATTGGACGGGGCCATGGGCACGTTGCTGCAGCGGTGCGGCTTGTTGCCGGGGCAGTGCCCGGAACTGTTCGGGATTGAACGGCCCGAAGCGTTGCTCGACATTCATCGCGCTTATGTGGAGGCGGGTAGCGATATCATCCAGAGCAATACCTTTGGCGGCAATGCTTGTAAGCTGGCGGAGTACGGGCTGGCGGAGCGGGCCGCCGAAATCAATGCCGAGCTGGTGCGCATAGCGCGCCGGGCAGCCGGGGATAAAGCCATGGTGGCGGCCTCCATCGGCCCCACGGGGCGTTTGCTGCCTCCGATGGGGGATGCCGATTTTGACACGCTTTATACCGCCTTTGCCGAACAAATGCGGGGCTGCGAAGCGGCCGGCGCCGATCTTATTTCCATCGAGACCATGACCGATATTGCCGAAATGCGCATCGCCCTCATCGCCGCCCGTCAGGCTACCCGCCTGCCGGTGATCGCCCATATGACCTTTGAAAACGGCGGGCGTACCATGACCGGTACCGACCCGCTGACTGCCATGTATGTTATGGAGGCGCTGAGGCCGCTGGCGCTGGGCGCTAATTGCTCCGGGGGGGCGCAGGAACTGTTGCCCATCATCGAACAGATGTACCGGCATGGGAGCAATTACCTGTCGGTAGAGCCCAATGCCGGCCTGCCGCGCCTGATTGGCGATGAAACCGTTTTTCCGGACGAACCTGAACTGATGGCGCAATACGCGCTTCGCCTCAAGGAGGCCGGCGCCAATATCATTGGCGCCTGTTGCGGCAGTACCCCGGAACATATTCAGGCCATGGCCACCGTATTGCGGGGGCTCAAAGCCCAGGAGCGCGGACGGGAACACGCCCCCGCCCTTTGCTCGCGCAGCCGGTCGGTGGTATTGGACTCGCCGGGGGCGCACTTTATTGGCGAGCGGCTCAATCCTACCGCGCGCAAAATGCTGGCGCAGGCCATCCGGAACGGCGACATGGAAGTGCTGGTGCGCGAGGGGCGGCGGCAGGCGGAATGCGGGGCGGAGGTGCTGGATGTAAACGTGGGAGTGCCCGGCATCCACGAGGCGGCGGCGATGGAAACTGCCATCACGGCCTTGCAGAACGCGCTGGATATACCCCTGTGCATAGATTCTACCGACCCCGTGGTGATTGAAGCGGCGCTCAAGGCTTATGTGGGGCGTCCGCTGATCAATTCCACTACCGGGGAAGAAAAACAGTTATCCTCGATTTTGCCGCTGGCTAAGCGATACGGAGCGGCGGTGCTGGGCCTGTGCATTACCGAAGACGGCATCCCCGCGCCGGCAGCGGAGCGTTACGCGGCGGCGGAACATATCGTGGCCCGCGCCGAGGCCGAAGGCTTGCGGCGGCAGGACGTGCTGATCGACTGCCTGGTAAAGACCGCCTCCGCTGAACAAGCGCTGGTGATGGAGACCATAAAGGCGGTGGGCATGGTGAAAACCGGGCTGGGGGTGGCGACGGTGCTGGGGGTCAGCAATGTTTCCCACGGGTTGCCGGCCCGCGATATTTTAAACAGCACTTATCTTACCATGGCCCTGTACAACGGGCTGGACCTGCCGATCTTAAATCCCTTTGATGAACGTATGCTGGACAGCGTGCGCGCCTGCCGGGTGCTGATGGACAGCGACCGCAACGCGCTTAATTATATCGCGGCCTATAAAGACCGGGCGCCGGCGGCGGCATCCGCCGCGCCTGCGGCCCAACCCGCGGCAGCTTCGGTGCCTGCGCCTTCGGATGATATCTTTTCTCGCTTACACCACGCAGTGTATCAGGGCAACAGCGACGGCATCGTATCCCTGCTGGAGCAGGGGCTCGCCGGGGGAGAAGCCCCGCTGGATATGGTCAATCGGGGCCTTATCCCCGGCATTGAGGCGGCCGGGGAAGCTTATGAGCGCAAACAATACTTTTTGCCCCAGCTCATGATGGCGGCCGAGGCCATGAAAACGGCGTTTGCATTTATCCGCCCCCATTTGGGGGAGGGCGGGGGCTATGATGCCGGGACGGTGATATTGGCCACCGTGGAGGGCGATATTCACGATATCGGCAAGAATATAGTGGCAGTGATGATGGAAAACTATGGCTTCAAGGTCATCGATCTGGGGAAGGATGTCCCCGCGGCGGTTATTTTGGAGGCGGCGCAGCGGGAGCAGGCCGACATCATCGGCCTGAGCGCCCTGATGACCACTACCATGCCCCGCATGAAGGAAGTGGTGGCCGGAGTCCAGGCGCGGCAGCTGCCGTCACTGGTGATGGTGGGGGGCGCGGTGCTGAATCAGGAATACGCCGATTTGATACAAGCCGACGCCTATTCCTCCGACGCCCGCGCTGCGGTGGTCACGGCGCAAAAATTGATGAAACAGTTTATGGGCGGTAAATAATAAATAAGGGTGAAGCATGATGCGCGTAGTTGATAACATTTGGGAATTGATCGGCGAGACCCCGGTACTGAGGCTGCATCTTCTGCGCCAGCCGGGCGAGGGGCTGGTTTGCGCCAAGCTGGAGGGGTATAACCCCGCCGGCAGCATCAAGGACCGCCCCGGCTTTTTTATGCTGCGGCAGGCGGAGCGGGCAGGGAAGCTGAAGCCGGGCTGCGCCGTCCTGGAGGCCACCAGCGGCAACACCGGCATCGGCCTGGCAATGGCGGCGCGGATAATGGGTTATCCCATGGTGGTGGTGATGCCGGAAAACATGAGCGAGGAGCGCAAACTGATTATGCAGGCCTACGGGGCGGAATTGAAGCTGACCCCGGCGGCGGAGGGCATGCCCGGCGCGGTAAAGGAAGCGGAGCGGCTCGCGGCGGAGAGCGGTTATTTTTATGTGCGCCAGTTTGAAAACCCGGATAATGCCGAAGCCCATTATTGCGGCACTGCGGTAGAGATTATGGAGCAGATGAAAACCGGCCTGGACGCGGTGGTTGCGGGTATTGGCTCCGGAGGCACCATTACCGGCATTGCCCGCTATTTTAAGCAGCGGCGGCCCGAGGTAATGATGGTAGGGGTGGAACCGGCGTCTTCGGCGGTGCTGAGCGGCGGCGCGGCGGGGCCTCACGGCATTCCCGGCATCGGGGCAGGATTTGTCCCCGCGGTGTTGAATACCGAGCTCATCGACCGCATAGTCGCGGTTAGCGATAAGGATGCCGCCGACATGTGCCGGGAGCTGGCGCGCACGGAGGCGCTTTTGTTGGGCATTTCCAGCGGGGCGGCCATTTATGCCGCCCGGGAGCTGGCGCGGGAACTGGGGCCGGACAGCGTGATTCTGGCCATCGCTGCCGATGGCGCGGAAAAGTATATGTCGGGCGATTTGTTTCGATAAAACGGAGGAACAGCGGTGAAAGTGGAGAAGAAAGCGGAGTTTTTACAGGAATGGCTGCAAAAGGTGATAGAGCGTACCGGCAGCCGGGGCGTGGTTTTGGGGCTGAGCGGAGGGCTCGATTCCGCCGTGGTGGCCGCGCTGGCGGTCAGGGCCTTGCCCGGGCGTTGCCTGGGTATTATCATGCCCTGCCATAGCGCGGCGCAGGATATGGAGCACGCGGTGGAGGTGGCGGAAAAAATCGGCTTGCCATACAAGACCATAGTGCTGGATCAGGCTTTTGACCAGCTATACAGCCTTTACACCCGGGATCAGCCTCCGCCGCCGGAGCGGGAACGCCTGCTGCGGGGCAACATTAAAGCGCGCCTGCGCATGGTGACCCTGTATTATCAGGCGCAGCTGCACGATTATCTGGTGGTGGGCACCGGCAATAAGAGTGAAATAACGGTGGGTTATTCGACCAAATACGGCGATCATGGGGTAGATTTGCAACTGCTGGGGGACCTGGTCAAACAGGAGGTCTACGAGTTGGCGGTTTATCTGGAACTGCCGCCCAGCGTGATTAACAAGGCCCCGTCCGGCGGCTTGTGGGACGGACAGACGGATGAGGAGGAATTGGGGTTTACCTATGCCGAACTCGATTCCTATCTACTGACCGGGGAGGGCGATAAGAAAACAGTGGAGCGCATCCGCCGCATGCACCGGGCGAGCGAGCACAAGCGGTGTATGCCTCCGGTGGCCCTGCTGCCCCGGCGCCAGTAACTTAAACGTAAGCATTATTGCATAAGGGGGGAGATTTTATGTCCGGACATTCCAAATGGTCTACCATTAAGCATAAAAAAGCCCGTATCGATGAAAAACGCGGCAAGGAGTACACCAAGATCGCCAAGGAGATCACCATTGCGGCCCGGGCCGGCGGCGGCGATCCCGAAAGCAACGCCAAGCTCAAGCTGGTGATACAGAAAGCCAAGGCCGTCAATATGCCCAACGATAACATCAGCCGCGCTATCAAGAAGGGCACCGGCGAGTTGGAGAGCGATGCGCTGGAGGAATTCCTGTATGAAGGTTACGCTCCCGGCGGGGTGGCGGTGATACTGGAGATCGCCACCGACAACCGCAACCGTACCGCCTCCGACATTCGCCATCTTTTCTCCAAATATGGTGGGAATCTCGGCGAAAGCGGCTGCGTAGGCTGGATGTTTGACCGCTGCGGGCTGATTGCGGTTGAACGCGAAAAGCTCACCGGCGATGTGGACGAATTCATGCTGCAAGCCATTGAATACGGCGCGCAGGACGTGCGGGACGACGATGAAGCGATACTGGAAGTGGTATGCGCGGTGGAGGATTTCATGGCGGTGAAGGAAGCGCTGGAGCAGGAAGTGGAGTTGGCGGAAGCCGATCTCAGCTATATGCCCCAGAACGAAGTGGCCATAACCGACGAAGAACTGGCGATGAAAATCCTCCGGCTCATCGACGCGCTGGAAGATCATGACGATGTGCAAAACGTATATGCCAATTTTAATATCGACGATGACCTGATGGATAGGATACAGGGATAAGCTTTTTTATTA
>JAUNBV010000217.1 GCA_030526885.1 Syntrophomonadaceae bacterium | reverse complement strand
TTACCGCCCTGCAAAACTCCCTAAACCAGCACGGCTGTATCTGTGCTACCGACGGAGTGTTTGGCTCCGAAACCCTGAAAGCGGTCAAGCGGTTCCAACGCGCCGCGGGCCTCAGCGTAGACGGCATAGTCGGCCCCCGCACCTGGCAGGCGCTGGGCGTACAGACAAGCGGCAGCAACACCTCGGTATCGCGAGGCGCCGGCCGCAGCGGGTACACCCTCACCATGGTGGCTACCGGTTACTGTCCGTGCTACAAGTGTAATTACCCGTATGGAGGTAAACCCACTTACATGGGCGACATCGTGCAACATGGCATTGCCGCCGTTGACCCCGGCGTCATACGCATGGGCAGCCACCTCAACATCGAGGGTTATGGCTACGCCAAAGCTTCCGACCAGGGGAATGCCATAACCGGAAACCGCATCGACCTGTGCTTCAACAGCCACGCCGAAGCATTGCGATGGGGGATCAGAACCGTCACCGTTACGGTATTGTAGCTTTATACCAGTAGATTAGACCTTTTCCAAATTCCCATATCCTGCGCGCTTTTTATTAGCTCATCCCGGAAATCGGGATGAGCTATTTCTATGAGCGCCTCGGCGCGCTGCCAGGTGGATTTGGCTTTCATCTGCGCGATGCCGTGCTCGGTGACCACGTAATGCACCACCGATCGGGGGCAGGTGACGATGGTACCGGGGCTCAAGGTAGGGACGATGCGGGATTTCACCGCGCCGTTTTTATCGGTAAAGGTGGAATTGATACAGATCAGGCCCTTGCCGTCGCGCGACCTGAACGCGCCCAGGATGAAATCGAGCTGGCCGCCGGTGCCGGAAATCTGGCGAAAGCCCGCCGATTCCGATGACACCTGGCTGTAGAGGTCTATTTCCAGCGCGTTGTTGATGGCCACTACCCGGTCATTCTGTCCGATGATGGCCGGATCGTTAGTATAATTGACCGGATACGAGGCGCATACCGGGTTATTATCCAAAAAATCATAGAGCTTGTTGGTGCCCATGGCGAAGGTGTACACCATCTTGCCGCGGTCGATGTTTTTGCGGCGGCCGGTGATGCGCCCTGCCTCATACATATCCACATAGGCGTCCACCAGCATCTCGGTATGCACCCCCAAGTCCTTCAGGTCGCTGTCCGCGATCAGCGAGCCCACCGCGTTGGGCAAGCCGCCGATACCGAGCTGCAGGCAGCAGCCGTCCCCAATCTCCTTGAGCACCATATCGGCGATCTTTTTTTCCACCTCGGTCGCCGGTATGGGGGGCAGCTCCGGCAGCTTGTTATTGGGCCCCTGCACGATATATGTGACCTCGGAAATATGTATGCCCTCCGCATTGCCTCCCCGGCACAGCGGCATGGCATCATTCACTTCGACGATAATGTATTTGGCCTTCAACGTGTTGGCCATGGCGGTGGAATTGGCGGTGGAAAAGTTGAAAAAGCCGCTCGCGTCCATGGGGTTGACCTGGATGAACAGCACATCGGTGTGCTGATAAGCCGTCATTATT
>JAUNBV010000082.1 GCA_030526885.1 Syntrophomonadaceae bacterium | reverse complement strand
CGACATAGACCTCCTTGGCCCCTTTTTTCATCATCTCCTCGCAGGCCGTGCACACGGTCCCGGCGGTATCGACGATATCGTCGATGATGATAACGGAGCGGCCTTCGACTTCACCGATGACGTTCATGATTTCGGATACATTGGGCGCCGGGCGGCGTTTATCAACTATGGCCAGCGGGGCGGAAAGCTTGGCCGCCAAGTCGCGGGCGCGGGTCACGCCGCCGACGTCGGGAGAAAGCACCACCGAGTTTTCGTTGAGCCCGATGCTCTTAAAGTATTCGGCGATGGTGGGTACGCCGGGCAAATGATCGACGGGGATATCGAAAAAGCCCTGGATCTGAGTGGCGTGGAGATCCACGGCAATCACGCGGTCCGCTCCGGCCTGGGCGATGAGGTTGGCTACCAACTTGGCGGTGATAGGGTCACGGGCGCGGCTTTTGCGGTCCTGCCGGGCGTAACCGTAATAGGGGATGACGGCATTGATGCGCGAGGCGGAAGCGCGCCGGATAGCGTCGATCATGATCAGCAGCTCCATCAGCGTCTCGTTGCCGGGGGAGCAGGTGGGCTGGATGACAAAGGCGTCTACCCCGCGCACGCTTTCGTCGATGGCCACGTTTATTTCGCCGTCGGAAAAATGCGACACGGTAGCGTTGCCTACCGCCAGTCCCAGATAGTCTGCGATTTCCCTTGCCAGACAAGGATTGGCGTTGCCGGTAAACAACTTCATCCTCCATCGCGATGCCTTCATGTTTTTTTCCTCCCCCATTTTTCTATGATGCGCTGCGGAGCTCGTTCAACCGCCAGAGCATTGGCGGGGACATCTTTGGTAATGGTGGAACCTGCGCCGGTAAAAGCGTTGCAACCGATGGTCACCGGAGCCACCAGATTAGTGTTGCTGCCGATGAAGGCTCCATCCTCCAGCACGGTCCGGTGCTTGTTGACTCCGTCGTAATTGCAGGTGATGGTGCCGGCGCCCACGTTCACGTCTTTGCCGATAACGGCGTCGCCCACATAACTCAGGTGCGGTATCTTACTGTGCTCGCCTATAATAGATTTCTTTATTTCTACAAAATCTCCTACCGTCACCCCGGAATTTAATACCGTTTCCGGGCGCAGATAAGCAAAGGGGCCTATGTTGCAATCATCTCCCACTTTGGCTTGGCTGATACGGGACTGCTCCACGGTGACGCGATCGCCCAGCACGGAATCGGCGATGCGGGTATTGGGGCCGATTTCACAGCCGCTGCCGATTACGGTGGCGCCCTGGAGCATGGTTTGGGGGTAGATAACGGTATCGGGCCCGATGTTTACGCCAACATCGATATATACGGTATCCGGATCCATCAGGGTGACGCCGCTTAGCATCACTTCATCGTTTTTACGGCGGCGCAGGACCTTTTCGGCGGCGGCCAATTGGCGGCGGTCATTGATCCCGTAAATATCTTCCTTGGCATCCACGCAGATGCACTGCACCGGCTGCCCCTGTTCACGGAGGATAGCCAGGATATCGGTGAGATAATATTCGCCCTGAGCGTTGTCGTTACCCAGTTCCCGCAGGGCGGCGAAAGCCGTGCCGGCGTTGAAGCAGTACATGCCGGAGTTTATTTCCTTTATCGCTTTGATGTCGGTGTCCGCATCCTTTTCCTCGACGATCGCCTGCAGTTGGCCCTTGCGATCGCGCACGATGCGGCCATAGCCGGTGGGATCGTCCAAACGGGTGCTGAGTACTGCCGCTCCGAAGCCCTGCTGCCGGTAAGCCGCCATGAAATCGATTAACGTTACCGGGCGCAACAGGGGGGTATCACCGGCCAGCACCAACACGGTATCGTCATCCTGAAAGTATGGCGCGGCCATCAGCATGGCATGGCCGGTGCCCAATTGCTCCTCCTGCAAGGCGTAGGTGATATCGCTCTGCCCGGCAAACAAGGCCTCTACTTCCTCCCGCCCGTGGCCCAGCACCAATGTGATGCGCCGCACCCCGGCGGCGCGCGTGGCAGCCACCACATGCTCGATAACGGCCAGCCCGGCGGCCTGATGTACCAGTTTGGAGCGCGCCGACTTCATGCGCGTGCCTTTACCGGCGGCCAGAATGATGGCGGAAAATTCCATAGCGTACTCCTTCCTCATTCCTCGATCGGATCCGCGCACAAATATTTTTTAACGGTCTCCAGATCGGACAGTTTATCTACATCTATGCCAATCTCGGCATAGGGGGTGACTACGGCGCGGCCGCGGATCTTGAGTACCTTAAGCGCGCGCCGCTCGGCGGCGGCGATGGAGAGCCGGCCCAAAAGCAACTTCAGCGATACCACCGGACCGAACAGGCTTACCAGCGCCAGCGGGTTTTTGCGCCGCGCCACCAGCTTTTGTCCCATGATTAGAGTGCGGTCTACCACGGAATTATTTATGAGCAGCAGATTGCCCCCGGTAAACACGCCATCCTTGAGCTTGAAATAGGTGCGGATTTGCTCGGGATACTTTTCCCGACATACCTCGCGCAACACCAGGGAGTAAAAAAAATCGCCCTCGATATCCTCACAGCGCCGGATAAAATCCTCAATGGCTTCCGGAGAGATCAAGGGGATATCCACCGGCAGCGCCAGCAGATGGTTAGCCGCGCCCTGTCGGCGCAAAAAGTTTACCGCGCTGGCAAAGCTGTCCGCCATGTTGTCTCCACCGGGGGTGAAATATAATTGCTCGTCGTCGCGGGGAAGGATGGCGGACAACAGTTCTACCGGACCGCTGATAACGATACGGTTGATGCCCGCAGCGGCGCGTAGCGCCGTGTAGACATAATGAATCATCGGCGCCGATCCGACCAGGATTAGCCCCTCATTGCCCTGAGCGGCAATATTGCGTAATTCGCCGTTCAATTCGCCGCCGGCCAGGATGATGGCATCGCAGGCCATCGCCATAACAGGAAACCCCTTTCAAAGGTTAGTCCAATTTCAGAGTATCCAGTAATACCTGTTCCGCATTTTCGATGTGATCTTGCGCCAGTTGACGTGCCAAAGTCACGTCATGGCTTTGGATAGCTTCCAGCAAAGCGCGATGCTCGTCCAGCGACTGCTTCATGCGGCCCGGATAAGCCAGGGAAAGCATCCGAAAACGCTGGATGTGCTCGCGCAGGTTGTTAATGATAAAAAGCAGCCGTTCGTTGCGCGCCGCTTTGTATAAAGACTCGTGGAAAAGCGAATCTACCTCCACCAGCCGTTCCATATCCAGTTTGATGATGGCGTCGCGCTTTTCCACCAGCGCCCGCTCCATGCTTTCTATTTCTTCGTCGGTGATGCGCTCCGCGGCTAAGCCGGCGGCCAGCGCCTCCAGCGACATGCGGATTTCAAAAATGTCGGCGATATCCTTGATGGTTATATCCGACACATAGGCCCCCTTACGAGGAACCATAACGATGAATCCTTCCAGTTCCAGTTTGCGCAGGGCTTCGCGGATAGGAGTGCGTGACACGCCCAGCTCGTCCGCCAACTGAATCTCCATCAGCCGTTCACCGGGCTGGAGCAGGCCTTCTTTGATCGCCTCCCGCAACGCTTCCAACACGATTTTTTCTTTCCATAATCTCAACCATCCTTCTCTGGGCGACAGGACCGCGCCAGCCACAGGTCAAGCCCCGTAGGCCGCAACCGCTCATATGCGGCCTGGGCTGACGTCATCCCGTCAAAAATAGCAAACACCGTGGGACCGCTGCCTGACATCAGGGCGCCCAAGGCGCCCTGTTCGATGCATAGATGTTTTAAGCTTTTGATTTCCGGCTTTATTTCGATGCTGACAACTTCCAATACATTGCACAGCGCATCGGCTATTTCCAAAGAACCGCAGCCCTCTTCCAGGCGGCGCAAAAATGCCTGAAGTTTAGGCCGCGCTCCAACCCTGGCTGCATCATAGGCCCCGAATATCTCCGCCGTGGACAGAGAAAAAGGAGGCTTTACCAATAAAAAAACCATTTCCGGCATATTACCCAAAGGCGTGAGCTGTTCTCCCCGCCCCCGCGCCAAAGCCGTTTTTCCCAACACGCAAAACGGCACGTCCGAACCGAGTTCTTCGCCCAATCGGCACAGCTCCGGGGTACTGAGGCCCAACCGATACAGTTCATTGATGCCTTTCAGGACTGCGGCCGCATCGCTGCTTCCTCCGGCCAGGCCGGCGCCAACAGGGATACGCTTGGTCAGGGCCATCTCCAGGCCACCCGTCAGTGAAAAGCGGTCATACATCAAGCGCGCGGCCCTAGTAGCTATATTGCGGTCATCGACAGGCAAATCCGCCGCGTCGCAATCAAGGGTGACGCTTCTCCCGCTCACCCTGCGCAAACACAGCGAATCGGTCAGGTCGATTTGATGCATCACCGTTTCCAGCTCGTGATAGCCGTCAGGCCGCCTTCCCTTTACATCCAGCAACAGATTGATTTTCGCCGGAGCCTCGATTATAAGTTCCGCTGGCATCATACCCTGTTCCTGTCCATCGTCAGAATAAAACTGTATATGGCGTTACTTATCCATTATAGCGTTTGAGGGAAAAAAAGGGAAGGGTTTATTTTTTCGCGCCTATGCTGGCCTGCAGGCCTTCCGGCAACAGTTCCAGGCACTTAAACGCCACCTCCCGCTCCTCCGGGTCGCTCAAAGCCAGCCCATCCTCAGAAGATGACAGCAGGCACAAGGGAGGAAACAGCACACACCACCAGTTTTGCCCCTGGCCGGAGCCGATGACCACCCGCACCGCCTGATAGCGCCCTGCCGGCAATACCAGGTCGCCATATGCCTTTTCCGGGAAATTATCGCCGCCAATATACACCGCCACCGGCTCGTGGCAGCCATTTTCCGCCAGCGTGCGCACGGCACAGGCCGTGATCTCATCCCGATGGGCCCGCGCCAGCGCTTCCGCCTCGCGGAGGTCCTCGGCTGAGGCCAGTTCCTCTCGCATATATTCCACTACCGCGTCCCGTACCTCAAGCTTCAAGGCCTGATCCCTCACGCTGTCGCTGTTGGCCTGCACGTGTAGCCGCAACACCTTGGCGTACACCGAGCCGCTCTGCTGCGCTGCCGCCCCGCATAAAATGATTCCCAAAGCCAATACCATAACCGTTAAATTTCTGTATTTCATAAATAACACCCCTTCCTGTTAGCAGTATTGACCCGGGCCGACAGGTTTAAACCTGTCGGCGGCATGACCGGGCGGGATAAATTCGCTTTATATAAAGGGGGTGTGGCTTCGGGTAAGCGGGCCGGATGAGCGGGGTGGGGAGAGGGATATTCTAATACGCGGCAAAACACTGGTATTCCCAGGTATCGCAGCATATGTCCTTTAAGCTATAGGCGGCGCGCCATTTCAAATTCCAGCGGGCTTTGGTGGGGTCGGCGCAAAGCGCCACGGGATCCTGGGGGCGGGGGTCAACGATTTCATACCGCACCGACACGCCGTTTACGGCGGCAAAGGTGTTTATCACTTCCAGTACGCTGTGGCCGCGACCGGTACCCAGATTGCAGGCGACTAGGCCGCGGCTGTTTTGAACGCGCTGCAGGGCGGCGGCGTGAGCGGCGGCCACGTCCATAACGTGAACATAGTCGCGGATGGCGGTTCCGTCGGGGGTGTTGTAATTCCCGCCGTAGATTTCCAGCTTTTCAAGGCGGCCTTCGGCCACCTGGGCGATACGGGACAGCAAACCGTTGGGTTGGCTGCGGGGGCTGGCGCCCAGCCATCCGCTGGCGTGAGCTCCCGAAAGGGCAAAACGGCGCAACAGGGCAATGCTCCATTGGGGATCGGCCGCCTGCTGGGCGCGCAATATTTGCTCCTGCTCCAGCACCGATTGCCCGTAGGCACCGATCGGCGCTTCAGGCAGGTCTTCGCTGATGAGCGCGTCTAAGGGAGCGCCATACACGGCGGCGCTGGAGTTGAATACCAGTTTTTTTACGTTGAATTGGTTCATCACGGACAGCAGGTTGCGGGTGGCGGTGAGGTTGCACGCATAATGGTGCGGGGCGCCATCTTTGGCGCAGTTTGCGGCTTTGCTCCCGGCGGCGTGCACTACCGCCTCTATTCGTTCCCGTTCAAAAAGGTCGCGGATATTATCTATGTCGCACAGGTCATAGGGGTATAAGCGCACGGAGCAGCGGGCCAAGCGCTCGATGCGGTCGCGCACGGAGGCATCACTGTTGGACAGATTGTCCACCAGCACTACGCGGCAATCGTTTTGGAGCAGCCGGACGGCAACGTGGCTGCCCACGTATCCGGTGCCGCCCGTAATGAGTACGCTCATGACACCCCTCCCGCTTCCAGCTATATTTATTCGCGCCGGCCGGGCCGTTTCCTGCCCGACAGTATCTTTTTGCATTCCGTAGCGGTTATTTGTCTATCATTTGCGCGTTTTCCAGCGCTTCACTTCTTGTCTAAAGCGCGGCAACATGCTAATATTTATCATCATCGAGGTATTTATTTTACGGTTGGTTCGCATTTGGGGGGAGAATTTTGTCTGAAACGAATACAGCGTTGCTGCTGGGGCTCGATGTGGGTTCCACCACGGTGAAACTGGTATTGATGGAAGCGGATAGCTACCGCCCGGTATGGCAAGCCTACCGGCGGCATAATACCGATGTGCGCGAAGCGGTGCTCGGTATCCTGCGGGATTGCTCTGGTGAGATAATGCCGGCCGGCCAGCGCGCCGACCTGTGGACTCGTCCCATGGTGACAGGCTCGGCCGGGCTCTCGGTGGCACAGTGGCTGGGCGTGGGTTTCGTACAGGAGGTCCTGGCCTGCACCGGGGCCATTGAGGCTTTTGCGCCCGATACGGACGTTATTATCGAACTGGGCGGCGAGGACGCCAAGATAACGTACCTCAGCGGGCAGCCGGAACAGCGCATGAATGGTATCTGCGCCGGGGGCACCGGCTCCTTTATCGACCAGATGGCGGCTTTGCTGGAAACGGATGCGGCGGGCTTAAACCGGCTGGCGGGGCGGCATAAGCAAATCTATCCCATCGCCGCGCGCTGCGGGGTGTTCGCCAAAAGCGATATTCAGCCGTTGCTCAACGACGGCGCCGCGCGCGAGGATATCGCCGCTTCGGTGCTGCAATCGGTGGTCAATCAGACCATCAGCGGCTTAGCGTGCGGACGCCCTATTCGCGGCAAGGTGGCTTTTTTAGGCGGGCCATTGCATTTCCTGCCGGAATTGCGGCGCACCTTCATCGACACCCTGAAGCTTGCGCCCGGCGACGCAGTCTGTCCGCAGAACGCCCAATATTTTGTGGCGGTGGGCGCGGCGCTGGCGGCGCGGCAAGCGGCCCCGCAGGGGCTTGAGGTTTTGCTGGCGCGGGCGGAGGAAGCCACAGAGCTTCACACCGATTTCGGTTCGGCGCTGGCGCCTCTCTTCGCCGATGAACAGCAGCTCGATGCCTTTCGGGAACGCCATGCGCGGCAAAAGATAGCGCGCAGCCAGCTTTCCACGCATCAGGGGCCATGCTTTTTGGGCATCGATGCCGGTTCCACCACCACCAAGGCGGTGCTGATAGACGAGTCTTCACGCCTGTTGTGGTCATGGTACGGCAGCAATCAGGGCAACCCGGTAAAAACCACGGTAGAGATATTGACCAACTTATATGAGCAACTGCCTGCGGGAGCGGTTTTGGCGCGTTCCGCGGTCACCGGCTACGGCGAGGGCCTGATCAAAGCGGGTCTGGCGGTGGACGACAGCGAAGTGGAGACGGTGGCCCACCTGACCGCCGCGCGCCATTTCTGCCCGGAGGCCGACTTTATCCTGGATATCGGCGGTCAGGACATGAAGAGCATCCGGCTGCGTGACGGCGCGGCGGACAGCATTATGCTCAATGAGGCCTGTTCCGCCGGTTGCGGAAGTTTTATCGAGAATTTTGCCCATTCGCTGGGGGTCAGCGTGGCGGAATTTGCCGAGCAGGCACTGTATTCAGAGCATCCGGTGGATCTGGGCAGCCGCTGTACCGTGTTCATGAATTCACGGGTGAAGCAGGCGCAGAAAGAGGGGGCGCAGATGGCGGATATCTCCGCCGGACTGTGCTATTCCGTAATCAAAAACGCCCTGTTCAAGGTCATCCGCCTGCGCAATGTGGACGAGGTAGGGGAGAACATCGTGGTGCAGGGGGGTACGTTTTATAACGACGCTATCCTGCGCTGTTTCGAGCTGTTTACCGGCCGCGAGGTCATCCGCCCCGATATCGCGGGCCTGATGGGCGCTTTTGGCGCTGCCATGATCGCCCGTGACCGCTGGGCACAGCTATCGGCCGTTACCGGCGGCCGGGACGAGGCGGAAGCTTCGAGCCTGATCGGGCCGGCGGCTTTGCCCGATTTCACCTGGAGTTCCTCCTCTACGCGCTGCAAGGGGTGTACCAACAGTTGCCTGCTCACGGTCAACCGGTTTGACGGAGCACGCACCTATATCTCCGGCAACCGCTGCGAAAAGATGTTGAGCAAGGGCGCCAGGGAAGAACTGCTGCCCGATTTGTTCGATTACAAATTTGAGCGCCTGTTTGCCTATGAGCCACTGGCGGAAGCGGACGCGCCGCGCGGCAGCATCGGGCTGCCGCGGGTACTGAATATGTATGAGAATTATCCCATCTGGTTCACCTTTTTTACCCGGCTGGGCGTTCGGGTGGTGCTGTCGCCGGTATCGTCGCGGGCGGTTTATGAGCTGGGCAGCG
>JAUNBV010000081.1 GCA_030526885.1 Syntrophomonadaceae bacterium | reverse complement strand
GCGCTGGACCGCGGGAGGGCTGCCCATCCAGTTGTGGGGGCCTTCCGGCACCTCGATGTAATTGCCGTTGGCAATGGCGGTCATCTCGCGCCAGGTCTCCTTTTCAGCAACGTCGGAATAGATGCTTACGGGGGCAAATATTATATAATCGGGGTCCCAGACCGAGAGCTGTTCCATACCCACAGCGTTGCCGGTGCCCCTGGAGGACGCGTCATCCACCACCGCGAGATTGTTGGTCAGCATGTCGATGAGCTCGGCATGATAGGAGCCGTTGGCCAGCACATTGAGCCCTTCTGCTCCGAGGATATACAGGGCGTCCACTTTGTTGTCGCCGACTTCTTCCATGATGGATAGGGTGCGGTCATATACCCTCTCGCAGAACTGGGCGATTCTCTCCGCTTCCTCTTGCTTGCCCAGCAGCTCGCCAAGCTTTCTATAGGTTTCGGGCATGGTCTCCAAGGTGGCGGAGACAAATACCGAAGGAATGTTGGTCTGGGTCTGGAGAGTGTCTAAGTCCGCAACAATTGAGCCCTTGGCCTCGCCGATATCAACGATGATCTGGGGAGCGGCAAAAGCCAACTCCTCCATGTTCAGGTCGGCAGAACCGTAAAGCTGTCCGAAATACGGGAGTTCAAGATATTCATCGGCGATGATGCCTTCAGCGGATTCATGCCACTTGGTGGCAAGTCCCACAAACATTTCGGGGGCGAGAGCAAAAAGGACGATCTGGGCCAGAGGGCCGGAAGGAACGAGGCGGGTAATCTCACTGGGGATTTCAACTTCGCGCCCGCAGTCATCAATAAAGATGTGGGTGTCACTGAGCGCGTCAACGGGTTGGGCTGACTGTCCGGAATCGGGAGGAGCGGTGGTGCCGTTTCCGGCCCCACCGCAAGCGGTCAGGCTCAACACCATTACCAGTGCCAGCAGAAGGGATATCATTTTTGTTTTCATTTTGCATTCTCCTTTACTTTTTGATTTCGTCTATATTGGCGGGCACACAGACGCGTATGCCGTCACCGCGCAAGCTGCACACCTCTATATCCGCGTTGTAAAGTGTGGATATAAGGGAATTGCATACGGTTTCCTCGGGCGTTCCCCACGCGAGAACGTTGCCGTCATACAAGGCCAGGATCCTGTCCGAATAGAGAAAGGCCTGATCCGGGTCGTGGGTAGACTGGATGATGGCATATCCGTCTTGGGCCAACTCCCGGACCGTCTGCATGACGCGTATCCGGTTGCCAAAGTCCAGACTGGCGGAGGGCTCGTCCATAATGAGTATCCTGGCCTGCTGCGCAATGGCGCGCGCAATAAGGATAAGCTGCCTTTCGCCGCCGCTGGTATTGCCATAGCCCCGATGTTTCAAATGGGCGATGCCTAAGCGCTCCAAGGCGGCATTAGCCAGCGCCAAGTGTTTCTTCCGGGGTGATTCAAAGCTGCCGATCTGCGCGGTCATGCCCATCAGCACCATGTCAAACACGCTGAAATTGAACACCGGATTATGGGACTGCGGGATATATGCAATGCGCCGGGCAAGCTGCGCCGAGGTCATGGCGGCGATATCCTGGCCGTCGATGCTGGCCCCGCCCTTATCCGGTTTCAGCAGTCCCAGCATACACCGAAACAGTGTACTCTTGCCTACTCCGTTAGGGCCCAGCACCGACAGGAACTGCCCGTGTTCCGCGCTAAAACTGACGTTTTTCAAAACCTGATTGTCCCCGTAAGAAAAACACAAGTTATCTATTACCATACTCAATGCCGTTCACCTTCCCTGGTTATAAGATAAATAAAGAATGGAGCGCCGATGAGAGAAGTCAATATGCCGATGGGGATTTCCGTGGCCAGCAGATTGCGTGATACGTCATCCACCAGCAAGAGGAAAATGGCCCCAAACAGCATCGAAGCAGGCATAAGATGCTTATAGTTGTTGCCCACCATGCGGCGCGTAAGGTGCGGGATTACCAGCCCCACCCAGCCAATCACGCCGCTTACCGAAACGCTGGCCGCAGTTATGAGGGTGGCACAAAGAATCACCACCACGCGCAGTCTTTTTACGTTCACCCCCATGGTCTGGGCCTCCTCATCGCCAAAGGTGAGGATATTTACCCGCCAGCGCAACAAAAACAAAGGGATAAGGCCGATGCACATGGGAATTATGGCAAACAACACATCCTGAGGCGTAGTGCCGTTCAAACTGCCCATAAGCCAGTACGTAATCGCCGGCAGCTGATCTTCCGGGTCTGCCACCAGCTTGATAAACGACGTTCCGGAGGAAACCAGCGAGCCGATCATGATACCGGCCAGTATCAGCCCCAAAACACGTTTGCCTTTGGCTCGGTTTCCGGTATAGATGACAACGGCTACCGTTAGCATACTGCACGCAAAAGCCAACACTATAATCATGGAGCTGCCCAGGTCCAGCAGGAGGGCGAGAGCCGCGCCAAAGGCCGCGCCCGACGACGCCCCCAGGATATCCGGGGCCGCCATGGGATTTTGGAATACCCCCTGATAAGCGGCTCCGGCTGCGGACAAACAGCACCCCACCAGACAGGCCAGAATGATTCTGGGCAATCGGTGGTTCAGCAGTAAAGATTCCTGCGTCTTGGTCCAGAACGGCTCAATATCAAATACCTGCGACCCGATGATGCCCGCAAGCTCCTCAATACCGATGGGATAACGCCCCAACGCCAGCGAACCGACGATAACCGCCGCCAGCGCCACGGACAACATGGCGATAATGCCCGAATAGGAAACCCTTTTTCCGTCTTTATTCATGCTCACGTTGCGTAAAATCCCGATGACAGCTTCAAATCCTTTCTAAACGGCCCCATTTTCATCTTTTCTAATCACAAAGACGCCAAATTTTTTCAGGTTGGGCAAATAGTACGGGAATTTTTCATCCCCGGTGCTTACCAGCTTTGCTTGCAGATATTCATCGAGCTCAGCCTGCTCCATCGGCATGGAATAGGCTTTCACAAACGCTTCCGCTTCCGGCAGGCTTGTGAGCGGCTGCCCGTATTCCATTTCCAGCACCCATAATCCGTATTTGACGCCAAGCTCGTCCAGTTTCTGTTTCACGCCTGCCACATCGAAACATTTGACGATCTTGCGCCCGTCGGGGCCAAAGTTAGCCTTGCGGGCGCCGTGGGTGGCTAAAATCAGCCTGTCCTTGGCCAGAGGATAATACTTGGCAAAAAAGTCGGTTCCTCCATAGAACAGCGCAAGTACCGTGTCCCATTGTCCGTCCAGCTTGTCCGCGTCCATACACCGGGTCGAGATGTTCTTGATTCCACGCCGCTTGGCGCCCTGTTCAACCGATGCTACCGCGTCCCGGGATACATCCACACAGGTGATACTCTCGAAATGCGGCGCAAGCTCATAATCGATGAGCCCCGCACCGCAGCCCACATCACAAAGGCTTCCCCGGCAGGGGATATGCTCCAACAAGAATGCGGCAAGCTTCTTGTTGTAGCCGGTATATTCCGATGCCTCGGAGAACCAGCGCACAGTTTGATCATTTCATTTAATTTGCATCTTCACGTCCTCCTTCGACTCATAAATATAAAAACGGTCCGCCTTGTGATACGAGAACACGAAGCAGACCGTCAGCACGCATAGATTACCTGCGCGTAGGTGCAGTTTGTTCCTTTTCACAATGGAAGGCCACGCCGTTTCCAGCATAACCCCGTGATCGCCTCTGGATCAGGCCGCGAATCATAGCCATCGCCTTAGATTCCACGGCTCGGGAACATATTTGATTAGCGCCATTATACCCTCACAAAGACAAGGCGTCAAGCGAATATCATCAGGGATGAGAAAAATTGCTGTAAATATACCCGAAAGCAACGCTTTATTTCTTTGTATCAAGCTTACAAACGACATCCTTGCTCTGGGCGATATTTTGCAGCATGTGAGCCATATAGGCGTCTTTTCTTTAGTGGTCAGACGCTGCCAGGGCGGCGTTTTGCAGCTTCATTGCTATGCCGACGCAATGGCGCGGCCATTTGCTATACCCCAGAACAGGGCTTCTTTTACCGGCAAACCGGTAAGTTGCTCCAGGATTATGCGGTACAGGTCCAATTGGCGGGCATAGCGGCGGCGAATGGTATCGTCGTCGGTGCGGTCGCTTTTGTAGTCTACCAGCACCCATGCGCCATCCTCCACAAAGCAGAGGTCGATAACGCCCTGCACCAGCATTTCGGGATACACTTCATATCGCCCCAGCAGGGGACTGTCTTCGCTCACCAGATAGTTAAAGGGCAGTTCGCGGTGAACGCGCTCCGCGCGGCGCAGGCGCGCGGCCAGCGACGACGCGGCAAAGTCCTGCAGGGGTTTAAAACCGATAAGGGCGCGCTCCTGTGAAGTGATGAGCTCTGACCTTTCCATTGCGTCCAAGAATTCTTTGATCTCCTCCGCGGTTTGCGCTTCCGGCGGCAGGTGCTGCAGCACCAGATGATACAACGTGCCGCGCTCGGCGGCGGTGAGGGCGGCATCCTCCATAAAGCGGGGGCGCGGCATCAGCATCGAGCTCAGAATCGTTTCTTCCTCCGGCGGGTGACTGAGGCGGCTGACGGTTTGTTTGGACAGCACACTGCCGGCTTGCGCATAAGGGTATTCCCAGTTCAGACGGCGCCTCACTTCCGCACTCACCTCGGAATCGGCGAGGGGCGGTTCATCCAGCCGCGCCCGCAGGAGCGATATGGAGTCCTCCGCGGGGACGGCAGCGGCAGACAGTTGCCCGGCATCAAATACGCTGACGGCAAAGGGAGCGGCATCCCCGGCTTCCTGCCAGATGGGGCCCAACCAATCCAAATAGCTTTGGGCCGACATATAGCCGCTGCCGGATGATAGTCTAAAGCTTTCCTGTTTCACGGCCAGCTTTTTGACCGTCCCCAGCAGAATAAGCTGCCAGCGGGCACGGGTAAAGGCCACGTAGAGAATGCGCAGTTCTTCCGCTAATTGCTCTGCGCGCAGTTGCTCCCGCAGCACGGAGCGGGCCAGGCTTTCGCTCCACACGCGCTGCCGCACATCCACACAGCGCAGCCCCAATCCCAGCTTGCGGTGCAGCATCATATCGCGCTTTAAGTCGGAAAGGTTGAACGGCTGCCCCAACCCGCACACGAACACCAGCGGGAATTCCAGGCCCTTGCTCTTATGAATGCTCATAATCCGCACCAGGTCGCTGTTTTCCCCCAGCAGGCGGGCGCTGGCCTGATCGCCGGAGGCGCTTTTTACCCGCTCCATGAATTGCAGGAACTGAAACAGTCCGGACAGCGAGCTTTGCCCAAACTGGCGGGCCTGATCCAGCAATAGCCGCAGATTGGCCTGACGCTGCTCACCACCGGGCAGGGCCAGCACATAATGGTAATAGCCGGTTTGATGCAGCATGGTCCAGATGAGGTCGTCCACCGGCAAAAACACGGAGAGGACTCGCCAATGCTCCCACCGCGTCAAAAAATCTTGCGCTTTGGCGGCCAAATCGCTTTCTTCACCGGCGGCGCAGGCCTCCAGGGCCGCCCGAAAGCTTCCCTGGGGCAGCGCACGGCGCACCGCGTACAGTTCGGATAGGTCGAAGTCAAACAGCGGGGAGTTCAACACGGAGAGCAGCGGCAGGTCCTGTTCCCCGTTGTCCAGCAGGGACAGCAGGTCGAGCATGATGCTGACTTCGGGGGTATCGAAATAGCTGGTGTTGCTGTCGGCATACACGGGCACGCCGCCTTGCTGCAATATCTCAGCCACCAGGGAGGCGCGTTCGCGGGTGTTGCGCATCAAAATTACTATATCGCGGTATTGCAGACCGCGCTTGACGCCCAGTTGGTGGTCATAAAACGGCTGCCCTATCAGCTCCGCGATCCGGCGGCGGATGAGCAGGGCTTCCAACTCCAGGTCTTTGAGTTCATGCAGCTCATGCTCCAAAGCCTCGGCCGCCTCCTCTTCCCCGCTGTCCGCCGCGCGCGGTTCGGGCGCGACTTCCGCACGGTCGATGAGGTGGACCCGGATAGCGGCGGCATCCGTATCCTGCGGTGGCAGGCCGGCAATCAGCGCCGCTTTGTGGTCATACTCGATCTCCGCTGTGGCCCGGCGCATCAGGCGTGAAAATATATGGTTGACGCCGTCGATGATGCCGCCGTTGCTGCGGAAGTTTTTTGACAGGTCGATACGCGTGCCGGCAGCCGCATCTTGCGCATATTCTTCATACCGCTGCAGGAATATTTCCGGGGCCGCCAACCGGAACCGATAGATGCTTTGCTTGACATCGCCCACCATGAAGCGGTTGCCGCCGCGGCTTACCGCCTGTAAAATGGCCTCCTGCACCTCGTTGCTGTCCTGATATTCGTCCACCATCACATGCTCAAAGCTCCGCCGGTACTCCTCTGCTACCTCCGGATGCCGCAGCACCGCAATGCTCAACTGCTCCAGATCGTTATAATCCGCCTGATTGCGGGCGCGTTTCTCAGCGCGGAAGCGGTCGGCAAAACGCTCCAATATGCGTTGTATCTGCTCCAGCGCGGGAACCATGGCCGCCATATCCTCCAGCATGTCCGGCAAAGGTTTGAAGGCAAAGCCGGCCTGCAATTTTTCCAGTTGTTTCTTGGCTTCGCCGCGCAGGGCTTTCACGCGCTCCTGGGCCGCTTTGTCGCCGTCGCGGGGCGCGGGCTTCAGGCGGGCAAACTTTACCGCGCGCAGGGTTTCAGGCACTTCAGGCGCGGGCAGCAGGGCCAGGTCGCGCATGACATCGGCCAGCAGGTTTATATCGTCCTCCAGGCTCAAAGCGTAGGGATCGATGGCGCTATCCCGAGCTATCTGCAGAGCCGCTTCCAATGTGGCTCGGATGGCGGGTAGGCGCGCGGCCAGTATTGGCGGTATCCGCTGTACCCACACGTTATCTTCCGGCGCGGCTTCATTTTTCAGCGCGTCTATGCTGTCCCGTAGCCAGAGGCAACCGTCAACTTTGCTCTGCATGAAATCATAGAGCTGCAACAGGCGGGTTTGCAGCCGTCGGTCATCGATACGGTCGCCAAACAGCTCCGCCAGCTCGTCGATGCTCTCGCCGCCGCCGCCATAGGCTTCCTCCAGCACTTCCCCCATAAGCTCGGCTTTGAGCAGTTCCATTTCAGTGGCGTCGGCCACGCGGAAATCGGGTGCCAAGCCGGCCATGTAGCAATGGCGGCGCAGTATCCGGGTACAGAAGGAATGTATGGTGCTGATGGAGGCGTCGGGCAGCAAATCAAGCTGGCGGCGGATGTGTTCGTGGTCGGCGTTGGCATCGGCCAGCGCCTGCAACAGCGACTGCTGGATGCGCTGGCGCATTTCGGCGGCGGCGGCACGGGTAAAGGTCACCACCAGCAGGCGGTCGATATCGGTCTTATCCGGCCCGTCCAGCAACAAGGAGCGTATCCGCTCTACCAGCACGGCAGTCTTACCGGAACCGGCGGCGGCGGAAACCAGTAAATCGCTGCCGCGATGGCTGATGGCGGCGGCCTGTTCGGGCGTCCAGCGGCTCACGGCGTCACCTCCCCGCGCATTCTGGCTTTGAATTCGTCTTTATCCAGCGCCGGCAACCGCTGCCACGCAAAGCCGGGCAGCCGCCGATCAAAGTGACACACGGTTTTATGCTCGCACCACTGGCAGGCGTTTTTGTCCTCATGGCGCACGGGCAGTATGGCCGCTTCGCCGGTCAGGATGCGCTCTATCATCTCGCGTACCACCGCCTGCACCCGCGCCAAAGCGCCCTGCATTTCCTCCATGCTCAACACTGCGGCATTGGCAAAAAAGCTGCCGTCTTGCTTTAGCCTAACCGGTACAATGGCGGAGGCGCCGCCCCGCTCCATCAGGCTGCAATCCATCCGGCCTACGATGGCGGCGTCCTCCACCAGCATTCCCTTCATGCTGAGCTGGCTGAATTTGCGCGCTTCTATCTCCCCCGGACTGTCGCCCCGGCTCTCGATCAGCGGGTCGTCGACGGTAAAATACAGCGTGGCGGCGGGAAGCACTTCGCCGTCATATCCGGCCTTAAGCCCATTAAGCGCCGCCCACAGGTAGACCGGCAATTGCAGGTCCAGCCCGTGATACCAAGAGGACAGCGATACTTTTTGCGGGCTGGATTTGTAATCCACGATGCGCACATACAGCTTGCCGTCCTGCTCCAACCCGTCCACCCGGTCGATGCGCCCCTCCAGACAGGCGGTGGCGCCGTTGTTCAAGGTAATGGTAAGCGCCTGCAATTCGCCGTTTCGCCCAAAGGCTATCTCCAAGCCGCGGGGACGAAAATCCCCCTGCCGCATCTGTTCGGTCACCGTGCGGGCGGCGCGCCTGCAAATGCGTTCCAACCGCCTTCCCGCCGCATTCAGCCGCTGACTGCTGCCCAGCATCCCCTCCCCATAGTCCTGCAAAATAGGCGCTATAGCCTCTGTGGCCAGTTTTTCCCCGGTGTCCGCGTCAATCTCGCTCCAGTCGGCGCCGCTGTCCTGCACCGCCTGGCTGTAGCTCTGCATGAACCGGTGGAATATCTCGCCCGCTTGCTGCGGTTTGAGTTCGTATTCCTCACGCTCCCGCGCCCGCAGGGTATAATGGACGTAATAGGAAAAGGGACAGCGGGCAAAGCGCTCCAACGCGCTGATGGAAAAGGTGCGGGCATCATCCGATAACGCCGACCGCGCTTCGGCTTTCAACCGCTGCGGTTCATAGCGGTAAAACAGTGCCTGTTCGGTGAAAGCAAGCCGCGCCGCCCA
>JAUNBV010000216.1 GCA_030526885.1 Syntrophomonadaceae bacterium | reverse complement strand
TGGTAGCGGGGCTGCTGTGGTTCTCAGAGCAGCAACCGCCAACCCAACTTTTGGTCTCACCGCCCACGGAAACCGAGGCTTACTCCGCCGAAGAGCCGGAAGTACGCTTCGATCTGCTGCCGGACGCCGACCATCAGGCTTCTTTTGCCCCGGGGCAGACGCCAGCAGGGGAAATTGCGGAAGAAACGGGTATTGCTGGCAGGGGGGAGGATAAGTTGCCGCCCGCGCCGGAAACTGCTCCCGCAGCGGAAGCGGAACCGCTGTGTACCTTGTCGGTGCGCTGCGATATGGTGTTGGATAAGGCCGATCAGGTCCACGCCGATATCATGACCCGCCAGCCCGCGGACGGCAATGTTTTCTTCTCCGATTCCGTCAGCCTGGAGGACGGCGATACCGCCTTCACCGTTTTGCAGCGTGAAATGCGCGCCGCCGGCATTCACATGGAATCCTCCTTCACCCCCGCCTACAACTCCGCTTACATAGAAGGTATCAATCATTTATACGAAATGGACGCCGGCGAACTGTCGGGCTGGCTCTATGCGGTCAACGGCGTCTCCCCCGGCGTTGCCTGTTCCGCCTACGCCCTGGAACCCGGCGACAGCGTCGCATTTCTCTACACCTGCGATATGGGGCGCGATGTGGGGCTTAATGTCGCTTACTAGCCAAAGATTATCAAACGCACAATGATGATTATTTGTTGATTTAATATGGCGTGATAAAAAAGGGGCTGATTATTAGCTCTAAAATCAGCCCCGTACGGTTTTAAGTAAGGTCAGTGGTGTCAGTCCAGATGCTGAATAAAAATGTTACCGGAAGCCGCCTTCGGGCAGCCTTGGCAGCCACCGCCACATTCGCCGCAACCGGAGCCGGTACTGCGCTTCCGATACCAGCGCCAACATACGAAACCCACCCAGCCGAAGACTATGGAACTTATTATAAAGGTAGTCATATCATTCTCTCCTTACATCGCGCGGCGGCTATGACCGTGTCTTTTGTCGCCGACCACATCGGTATCGTGTGCGCCGCGGCGCAAAAGTAAATGCAGCAGCAATAAGATCGCCAGCACCGCCACGCCGGTACCGACGCCAAACCCATGGCCGGTAAAGAACATGCCCAGCTGATAAACGATCAAGGCCATCGTATAGGCCAAGACGGTCTGATAACCAATCGCGGCCCAGGTCCATTTAGCGGAACCCATTTCACTATTAATTGCTCCAATGGTGGCAAAACAGGGGGCGCACAGCAGATTGAACAGCAAAAAGGAATAGCCCGCCAGCCCGGAATACGCTGCCTGCAGCGCCGCCCATGAAGTAGAGGCCGCCGCGCCTTCAAAACCATACAAAACACCCAGCGTGCCCACCACGTTTTCCTTGGCAAACATGCCGGTAAGGGAAGCTACGGCGGCTTTCCAGTCTCCCCAGCCCAGCGGCGCGAACAAGGGCGCCAGCATATTGCCGATAGCGGCCAGCATCGAGCGGTCGGCGGCCACCATCTCCAGTCGCCAGTTGAAATTGCTCAACAGCCAGATGATGACACAGGCCACCA
>JAUNBV010000080.1 GCA_030526885.1 Syntrophomonadaceae bacterium | reverse complement strand
GCTTCTTATAGCGAAAGTCCATCAGGGTAGACAACTGCTGGTCGGCGCGGAAGATGACATTCCCGCCGCGCCCGCCGTCGCCGCCCCAGGGGCCGCCCATGGCGACGTATTTCTCGCGCCTAAACGCTACGCAGCCGTTGCCGCCGTCGCCGCCCTTTACATATATCTTGGCCCGATCGATAAACATGTACTGCTCCTTTTAAATATACTATCCCCATAAGAATAACAAAAAGCTCCGGATGAATCCAGAGCTTTCGCCAGCATTTGGTTCAGGCGGCAATAAGGCGCAGGGGCTTAACCCACCACCTGCTCCGCCGGGTATACGCTGACCTGCTTTTTGTCGCGGCCCTTGCGCTCAAACTTTACTTTCCCGTCCACGATGGCAAACAGGGTGTCGTCGCCGCCGCGCATCACGTTATTGCCGGGATGCACCTTGGTCCCGCGCTGGCGCACGATAATCGTGCCGGCGGTCACCACCTGGCCGTCATAGCGTTTTATGCCCAGGCGTTTGGACTCGCTATCGCGCCCGTTTCTGGTCGAACCCATTCCTTTTTTATGAGCCATGTATAAACACATCCTTCCTGAAAGGCAGATAATGCCGCTGCCTTTTATGCTTCTGCTTCTACTTCAGCCTCGGCCAGCTTTGCCGCGGTCTGGGCCTCGATCTCGGCGGCGGTGCCTATGCCCTCGATCAACACCTTGGTAAAGGCCTGGCGATGGCCCTGCTTTTTGCGCTCATTTTTGCGCCTTTTATACTTGTAGACCACGATTTTCTTAGCCCGGCCCTGTTCCAGGACCACGCCCTGCACCAGAATATCGGCCAATACGGGGCTGCCGATGCGGGCCGCGCCGTCTTCGGTCTTCATCATCAGCACCTGATCGAAGGTCACCTTTTCTCCGGGCAAAACCTCAAGCTTTTCGACCTTGATGATCTGGCCTACGACTACTTTGTACTGCTTGCCTCCGGTTTTAATTACTGCGTACAATATTACACCTCCACACTTTTTTTGAGACTCGCCGAACCTAAGGCAGGCTGCAACAGCCGTTTAAGGAACCCGGTTCGAGCGGTTGCAAAAACGTGCAACCAAAGGGTAGATTAACAGAAAACGACGGGCTCGTCAAGAAAAACCGTCGTTTAAAAAAATATTTTTATCCCGGCCGCGAAAATGCGGCCCGGCCCGCGATTTTTACCGGTTGGCGGAACCCTCGGGGTAGATGCGGTAATCGTCCGGGGCCAGGTCCTCGCGCGGCACAAAAGCTATGGTCTTGCCGGTGCGGCGCTCGATGTAGGCCATGTTTTTTCGGTCCTCGTTCAACATCCGCACCAAGCGGGGATGGACTTCGCAGATAATGCGCGCGCTCTCCATATAACCGGTGTTCACCAGTTGCCGCATCACCTCGCTGCCCACCGCGTTCAGGCTGATGGTGCGCCCGCGCCCGTGGCAGTCGCGGCATTCGTCGGTGAATATCTCGGACACGCCATAGCGCGATTTCTTGCGCGTCATTTCCAGAAACCCCAGGCTGGTCATGCCCATTACCCGGGTATGGGATTTGTCCTTTTCCAGTTCCAGTTTCAGGGTGCGGATGACTTCCTGCTCATTGTTCTTGTCCTTCATATCGATAAAATCGATCAGGATGATGCCGCCGATGCTGCGCAGCTTCAACTGGCGCGGGATCTCCACCGCCGCTTCCATATTGAGGCGGAATACGGTTTCCTCAAAGCTGGTCTTGCCGGTATATTTGCCGCTGTTGACATCTATCACCGTCATGGCCTCGGTCTCGTCAAAGATGAGGTAGCCGCCGCTTTTCAGCCACACCTTGCGCCGCAGCAGCTTGCGTATCTCCTTGTCCAGATTGTATTTTTGGAACAGGTCGCCCTCGATATATTTGACCTCGAAGCCAAAGGACAGATTTTTGGCGCTGATAAAATTGTCGATGCGTTCTTTCAATTTATTGTTATTGATGATGATCTCCTTGGTGTCGCTGTTCAGATAATCGCGCAGGGTGCGGCCCAGCACGTCTATATCCTCATAGATCAGTTCGGGGGAGCGGCCGGTGCGGAAACGGTCCAGGATGACTTCCCATTCGCTGATGAGTTCCCTCAGGTCGGCCAGTATTTCTTCATCCTCGGCCTCCAGACAGGCGGTGCGCACAATGAGCCCCATGTTGTCCGGCTTGTTTTCCTCCAGCAGACTGCGCAGCCCGCTGCGCTTTTGATTGCCCAATATCTTTCGCGAGATGGAGATATCGTTTTGATAAGGCAGCAATACCAGGAAGTGACCGGGCAGGGTGATATGCTGGGTCACGCGCGCGCCTTTTTCCATAAAAGCTTCCTTTTTTACCTGCACCAGCACATCCTGCCCGCTGCGCACCAAATCGCGAAGGGAACCGGGGTCCCGGCCGTCGGCGCGTATCATGTCGCCCATATATAAAAAGGCGTTCTTAGCCATCCCGATGTCCACGAAGGCACAGGACAGGCCCGGCAGCACGTCCCGCACCCGGGCTTTATATATCTTTCCTACGGTTTCGTTCTGGTCCGACCAAAACACTTCGGTCAGATGATCGTTCTCCATGATCGCGGCGCGCGATTCCCAGGGATATACTTCGGCAATGATACTTCTGCTCATAATCAACTCAGCTTCTCCATTGGTGTAAAGAATCGTTCTCCAACCCGCACATAATTTCCTTCCCGATAGTAGTTTTTTATTTGCGCCGGCATCACGCCTTGTAGCTGCAACATCTCCAAAAGCTCGTCATAGCGCACATTGAGCGGCTCGTTCACGCTCACCCACAGCAACAGTTCCCGGCCCCGCGCCTCATAGCCGTAAATGCCGGGGCGCAGGTCCTTGACCTGGTTTTTCTTCTTGCCCCGGCTGGCTACGATGAGCTCCGCGCTTTTAAGGATGCGCTCTCCCAACTGCCGCAATTCCTCCGGGGCCGCCTCCAGCTCGAAAGCGTAGGCGGCGGCGTTGATGCCCTGCATCAGCGACAGATGGCGCTCCGGCAGCACCACCGCCCGCCATAATTGCAGGGCAGGCGGCAGCGCCCGGTTCAACTGCGCCACCAACTCCTCCGGCGCCATCGGAACCGCCAAATCCAGATCGAAATACTCATGCCGCCCGTACAGCCCCACCGGCAGCACCGTACCCATGGACAGGCGGATATGGGGGTTGAAGCCCTCGGTAAGGGCGAAAGGAATCCGGCCCCGGCGCAGGCTGCGCTCCATCAGGTGCATCATATCGAAATTGCCTAAAAAACGCAGTTCGCTGTCTACCCGGTACTCACCGCGCAGCTTCATCGGCCAACCCCTCCTTCGCGCACACGCTTTCGCCAAAACACTGTTTCATGCCGCAGGCCATGCAATGCTCCCGGCAATCGGGGCTGACCTGCCCGGCGGCGGCGCGCTGCTTTTCCCGCCACAAGAATTCCTTATTGATACCCGAATCGACAAAATCCCAGGGGAAAAGCTCGTTTTCGCCCCGCTGCCGCTCATTATAGAAAGCCGGGTCCAGCCCGCATTCGGCCATCGCTTCCTGCCAGCGCCCAAAGTTGAAATACTCCGACCAGCCGTCGAATTTACAGCCCTTTTGCCAGGCCCGGTAAATCGCCGCGCCCAAGCGGCGGTCGCCCCGCGCGATGACCCCCTCCAGCACCGAAGTGGGGCTGTCGTGAAAACTGATTTTAACGCTTTTGAGTCTGCGCGACAGCACGATCTTCTTCTTGGCCTCCAGCTGCTCGCGGCTGTTCTGCGCTTCCCACTGAAACGGGGTATGGGCTTTGGGCACGAAGCCGGCCACGCTGGCCTTGAGCTCCACCGGACGGCGGGAATGGCGGCGGCCGATATCGCGCAGTTCCTCCAGCAACTGCACCATGCCCTCCAAATCGGCTTCCGTCTCATACGGCAGGCCAAACATGAAATAGAGCTTAAGGCTGCTCCAACCGGAGCTGAACGCCGCCTCCGCCGCCTGATGTATCTGCTCCGTGTCCAGGTTTTTGTTTATGACATTGCGCAGCCACTGGCTGCCCGCCTCCGGGGCCAGGGTGAGCGTGGTCTTGCGCACCTTTTGCACCTGGTTGGCGAGCTCCACATTGAGCGCGTCCACCCGCGAGGACGGCAGGGACACGCCGATGCCCTGAGCCGCATAGTCGCACACCAGGCCTTTTATCAATTCCTCGATGTGGGGATGGTCCAGCGCGCTGAGCGAGGACAGCGAAATCTCCTCGTAGCCGCTGCCGGCAAGCTGGGCGGCGGCCTGCGCCCGCAGGGTATCCAGCCCGCGCCGCCGCACCGGGCGGTACACCATGCCCGCATGGCAAAAACGGCAGCCGCGGTAACAGCCCCGCATCACCTCCAGCACCGCGCGGTCATGGGTAATCTCCAGATACGGCACGATCGGCCGCAGCGGATAATGCGCCCCGTCCAGGTCCCGCAGCAGTGCGCGCCGCACCCTGGCCGGCGCTTCGGCGCGGGTGGGGGCAAAGCTTTTCAGCGTCCCGTCCGGGTTATACTCCGCGCAGTAAAATGACGGCACATATACCCCTTCCAACTGCGCCAGCGCCAGCAGCGTTTCCTCCCGGCCCCGGCCCCGGCAGGCCTCCACGCAATCCAAAAATTGCAGTATCTGTTCCTCCCCGTCGCCGATCATAAACGCGTCGAAGAAATCCACAAAAGGCTCGGGATTGAACGCCACCGGCCCCCCCGCTACCACCAGGGGCTCGTCCTCCCCCCGCCGGGCCGCCAACACCGTGATGCCGCTCAAATCCAGCATATTGAGCACATTGCTGATGGAAAGCTCATATTGCAGCGAAAAGCCCACTACCTCGAAATCCTTTACCGGCCGAAACGACTCCAGCGCATACAGCGGCAGCCCGCGCTCCCGCAGGCAGGCCTCCATGTCCGGCCACGGGGCAAAGGAACGCTCCATCAGGTGGCGGCTGTGCTCATTGACCACGCTGTAAAGAATGCGCCCGCCCAGATGGGACATCCCTATCTCATACACATCGGGAAAGGCAAACACCATGCGCGCCCCGGCCCCGTCCCAATCCTTGGCTATCATATTATATTCCCCGCCGCTGTACCGCGCCGGCTTGCTCACCCGCGGCAGGATGTCACGAAACAAAATATCCTTCATGCCTACCCTCCTGTACCAATTTTAACATTATGGCACAGGAGAGGGCGGATGGCAAACCGCGCACGGCGCGAGGGGAAGCCATTGGCAAAGCCCCGCCGGGAAGCAAAAATCAAGGCCGCGCACCGCTTATAAACAATATCTGCGCCGCCGGGAGGCCCCGGCGCAAAAATAGGGTGAAATTTTAGGAAGGGATGGAAGGTTTTCTGTCGAATCCTGCATTTAAGAAGATGGCGCGGTGTTTAGGAACCAGCGCGATGTTTATACCGAAAATTCGTGAGGAGGTAAAAGATTATGATGGGTAAGCAACGAAAATGGGTGAGCGTCTTAGTAATGGCCTGTCTGCTGCTGGCATTGCTCCCCGCCGGAACCGCCCAGGCGGATAACGCCACCAGCGTGTATGTGGGCGGGGTGGAGATGGTGAGCGGGACCGACACGACCTATTACAAAAACGGTGACACAGTCTCACTTACCGGCACCTCGACTGACTACAACGCTAAATATGATCCGGGTACGGCCACCCTCACCCTAAACGACTTTACTTACAATGGCGCGGGATATAGTTTTGCCGCCATTTACGCCAACGGCGACCTGACCATCGTGCTGGAAGGCACGAACAGCGTCACCCATACGGACGGCGGCAGCAACAGCTCCGGCCGCGGCATCTATGTCGACGGCGGCGCCCTGACCATCTCCGGCGACGGCAGCCTCACCGCCACCGGCGGCACGGCGACAAGCTTCAGCTACGGCATCTGCAGTAGCAGTGGCAATATCACCATCTCCGGCAACGCCGAGGTCACCGCCACCGGCGGGAAGGCGACAAGCAGCTCCGGCATCTTCGGCTACGATGCCGTAACCATTGAGGACAACGCTAAGGTCACCGCCACCGGCGGGGAGGCGACACTCAGCTTCGGTATCGACAGCGTCGAAATCACCATCTCCGGCAACGCCAAGGTCGACGCCAAAGGCGGCACGGCGACAAGCAGCTGCGGCATCTACAGCGGCGGCGTCACCATCTCCGGCGGCAACGTCACCGCCGAAGGCGGGGAGGCGACAAACAGCTTCGGTATCGACAGCGGCGAAATCACCATCTCCGGCAACGCCGAGGTCACCGCCACCGGCGGGAAGGCGACACTCAGCTACGGCATCGACAGCTACGGTGACGTAACCATTGAGGACAACGCTGAGGTCACCGCCGAAGGCGGGGAGGCGACAAGCAGCTCCGGCATCTACAGCCTTAAGGGCAATATCACCATCTCAGACGACGCCAAGGTCGACGCCAAAGGCGGCACGGCGAAAAGCAGCAGCTCCGGCATCGAGAGCTACGGTGGCGTAACCATCTCCGGCGGCATTATCAATGCCAGTGGTAGCACCGTGACGGCGACGTGTAGTTCGGCGAGCCACGAGCATGACGACGATTATTATTGCTATGCCGATAGCACCGGCATATACGCGCAAAAGGATCTACACATCAAGTCGGCAACCATCGATGCCTGCGGCGGCAATGCAAGCGTCACAAACACCGACTGCGACGATGTCGGCGCTTATAGCAACGGCATATATGTGGAAGAGGGTAGTTTTATCGTTATGGACGCCACGATCACCGCCACCGGCGGGAAGGCGACGGTGAATAGAGGCAATGCCTACAGTGAAGGTATTGAAGCCAACGACATGACTATTCTTGGCGGAAGCAAAGTCGTTTGCAGCGGCGGCACGGCTACCGCAACCGGCAGCGACGGTTATGCCTTTAATTGCGGTATATATAGCTGGGAGACAGTTGAAGTAGATGATACGAGCGCGGTTACCGCCAACGGCGGCACGGCGACGGCGGGCAGCGCGGACACGGATAGTGAGGCTGAAAGCTACGGTATTTGTGCCGGCGACATTGATGTTTCCGGCGCCGCCGAGGTCACCGCCAGCGGTGGCGCGGCCACGGGCGCGGATGCTGAGAGCTGGGGCATCAATGCTGGCTACGATTTTTACGCCAGAGACAATTGTAAAGTCATCGGCACTGGCGGCCATGCACAAGGCACGGAGAATGCGAATAGCTGCGGTATCGGCGCTATCAATTATGATGCCGACCCGAGCAACATAACCTGCGCGGACAGTTGTCAAATAACCGCCACCGGCGGAGCGGCGACGGCGAGCGGTGAGAGGAGTTATGCTAAAAGTTGCGGTGTGTATGCCTTGAGTGCCGTCACTATTTCCGGCGGCATCGTAAACGCCACCGCCCCGAATCTTGGCAACGACTACAGCGCCGGTGTACAGTCCGACATCCTCAACGTCTCCGGCGGCATTCTCAACGCCAGCGGCAGCACTTATGGAGTGTATGTCGATGATTCCGCATCGTTCAGCGGCGGTATCACCACCGCCGTGACCAGCAATGAGCATAACAGCGGCTTTAGCTATAATGGGGCTGGTTATTACCTCGACTCCTCCGGCATGGGCATCAAAATCGGAGACGTCCAAGACAACTATACCATCGACGGCTTTTTCGCCAACGGGGGCGTGGTCATCGATCCCGATGAGGAGTATCCCGACGCCGCCCCCAAGGTGCGCATCGCCCCCGCTGAGAACGAGACGATAGACCTTCTAGTGGGGCAGGATAATTCCTCAGGGGATACGATCTCGCTCAAGTATTGGGTAAACACCCAAGGGCTGGTCAATGTCACCATCACCAACGTAAGCCTGGCCGGCACAGGCAGCCTCGGCGTGATTGAGGCTTTAACATGGAATGCTACCAGCATCACCTACACTATTAAGGACACGCTGACCGCAGGGAGCGATACCTATACCGTAAAATTCTCCAGCGATATGACCGATCCCCCTACTACTTTCTACGCCACCCTGACCTTCGAGGCGGTTAATCCGCCCTCCCGTTCCTCCGGCGGTGGCGGCGGCTCTGCGGCGGCCCTTACGGTGCCGGTGACGGGCGAGGATACGGTGCGGGCTACGGCTGCGGTAAAGGGCGCTACGGCCAACATCGCCATCACCGATGAGCAGTTGGATAAGGTGCTGGGCGCGGGCACGGACGCGGTGACGATAGATGTGTCGTCGTTTAAAAACGTGGATGCAGTGGTGGTCCCGGAAAGGGTAGTGGACGCGATAGCGGACGAGGGCGGCGTAGCCCTGACCATCGAGACCGAGGCGGCCAGCGTGACGCTGGACGCGGCGGCGCTCGCCACTGCGGCGGAGCAGGACGGCGACCTGCGGCTGGTGGTGGAGAAGGTGGAGCGGGATGAGCTCACCGCCGGGCAGCAGGCGCAGATCGGGGAAGACGCTATTGTGCTCGATTTGCAACTATGGAAGGGCGATACCCGCCTCAGCGACTTTGACGGCGGCGCCGCCACCGTGCGCATACCCTATGAGGGCGAGCCGGTGGAGGGCATGATTGTATGGCGCATGACGGTGGACGCGGACGGCAATATCGACCTCACGCCCCTCGCGGTGACCATCGACCGCGACAACCAGTGCTATGTGTTTGTCACCGGGCAGTTCTCCGCGTATGTACTGGCCTATTTCCCCTTCACCGATGTGGACGGGGATAAATGGTATTATGAAAACGTGGCCTATGCCTTCGTGAACGATCTCTTTAAAGGCACGGGCGAGACTACCTTTGCCCCCGAAACGGCCATGAGCCGCGCCATGCTGG
>JAUNBV010000079.1 GCA_030526885.1 Syntrophomonadaceae bacterium | reverse complement strand
GCCCACGCGGGAAAAGGGCGGGTCGATGAATACGCTGTAGGGGACCTGGCCCCGGTTAGCGGTAGTGCGGCTTTTATCGCCCAGCACCTGGGAATTGACGATGCGGCTGTCGTCCAGCGAGATATAGGTGAACTGCAGCCCGCCGGTCACGTCGCCCATGGCCCGGATATGCGGGACCGAGGTGCGCAGGGTCTCATCCACGGCGATAGCGTTTCGTTCCGTCAGGGTTACGCCCGCGCGTTCGGGATGCAGCCCTTCCAGGTTGGGGCGGCGGCCGGTGGCCACCAGCACCGCCTGGGCGGTAAGCTCATGCGCCCCGTGGGGGTCTTGGACGCTGAGCACCGCGCCGTCGGCTGCGTCCGCCACGGAGGCCACCTGCGCCTCACGCATGACATGGATGCCGCGCTGCTCCAGGCTTTCCAGTACCACCTGCGCCACCTCCGCGTCCTCCTGCGGGAGAAACGCCGCGCCATCCTGGATGATGGTCACCTCAGCCCCGAAATTCGCGTAGTAGGAGGCAAATTCCAGCCCGATGTAGCCGCCTCCGATGATGGCCAGATGCTGCGGCAAGGAGTCCAGCTCCATCAGGGATTCGCTGGTATAAGCGAAATTACTGTCTTTGAGGCCGGGAATGTCTGGAATAAAGGGCCTGGCACCGGTATTGACATAGATTTGTTCGCCCCATATCTCCTCATGGGCGCCGTCGGCATATTCGATTTTGATGCGGTGTTCGTCCACGAAAGACGCCCTCCCCACGATGACCTCCACCCCGGCGGCGATCGCTTTTTGATAATTCTTCTCCCGGAGCGCAGCGGTCAGCGTCCGCTTTTCCTGGATAGCGGCGGCATAGCGCTGCGCTTTTGCGGCGAAGTCCCCGCCCATTTTTTGAGCCAGACGGGCCCGGTACTCCAAAGCCTTGCTGGGGATGCAGGCCACGTTGATGCAGGTGCCGCCAAACATTTTTTCCGACCGCTCGATCAGCGCCACCCGCTGCCCCTGATTGGCCAGTGCTCCGGCCAGAGTCTTGCCGCCCTTGCCAAAACCGATGATTATGTGTTGGTAATTCTTCACAATATTATCTCCTTTCCCTGACCAAATATTTTTTGGTCAATATCCGCTATAGTGATATGGCGCAGGCTGTCCCGGCATTGCCGGTCCAACTGCAGATAAATGGAGTCCATGATATCTGCCATACCGGAGGCGACGAGGCACTCCATATCCTCGTCGCCGCTGCGCCAGGTGCAATCGACGAACCGCACCCCCAGCGCGCTGGCCACTTGCTCCAGGGTGAGCTTTTGCGCGTCGCCGTCAAAACGGTAACCCCCTACCTGGCCCGTCTTGGTGGTGACCAAGCCCGCCTTTTTCAGCACCGCCATCACCTTGCGCACGCGCGCCGGGTTGGTACATATATTTTCCGCCAAGGCCTCGCTGGACACGATGCAGTTTTTATGGTTCAGATACACCAAGGCGTGTACCGCCACGCTAAACATACTGTCGATCATGTTTCCCCCTCAATCCTTTACGATGTCATAGGGCCAATCGATGATACCGCCAAAATCGTACACGTTCTGATAACCGAGGGACAGCAGTTTATCGGCGGCTTCCTGGCTGCGCCGCCCGCTGCGGCAGTAGAGCAGGATGACGGCGTCCTTATCCGGAAGTTGTTCCGGCGGCTCATCCATAATGCTTTCATTGGGGATTAAAATGGCGTTTTCGATATGACCGCCCGCATATTCTTCCCCGGTGCGCACATCAACGATCACCACCTCCGGCGCGGCCATCATCTCCTTTGCTTCCTCCGCCGTGATCTTACGGTACTCTGCCATCGCATCACCCTCCATGCCGCCCCTGTCGGGCGGCGTTTTTCCTTCTCCCGCCGGCGCAGTTTGGCACCCGCCGAGCAGAAGCAAAATGAGGAATACCGCGGATAGCTTCTTTAACAATTGCATAGCTCCTTTCCAACTGTAATTGATTTGGTTACAGTTAATAATATAACTATACCCGACCGTCATAACCTTTGTCAACCCTTTTTTAAAAGAGCCGCATACTCTTTGCCAGAGGGCTATAAGGGGCGGCGTGCATCAATCACGTCTGCCGATACGCCTGGCGGATGCAGCTTTTATTATTAATGCTGGGGCAGGCCGTATTTTATCCGCACCCGTTCCATTTTGGCGAGCAGGGGATTGGCCAGCAACAGGAGAAAGAGGGCGGTGGAAGCGGCGTGCAGCAGGTCGAAGGGTACACCGGCCAGCCATGACGCGATGAACATCTCGATGGTGGGAAAGGGCTGCATGATGAGGACCGCGGCCGGGTTCATTATGCCGCCATAGACGATGAGCGCGGTGAAGGCGCCGAACAGGCACAGGGCCGCTTTTTGCTGCGGGATGCGACCGGGTTGAAACAGCCCCCCCGCCAGCGCCCCGATGAGGCCGAAGGCCAGCATCTGCCACGGGGTCCAGGGTCCCTGGCCGAAAAAAAAGCCGGAGACGAACATGCTCAAGGCGCCGGTCAGCAGGCCGGTGCGGGGGCCGAAGCATACCCCCGACAGGATGACGATAGCCAAGGCGGGCTTAAACTGCGGCACCATGAAAAAAGCGGCGCGGGTGGCGACGGTGAGGGCGCACAGCACTGCGATAAGCACGACTTCGCGCGCCCGCGGGCGGCGTCTTTCCAGGGCCAGAAAGCCCAGCAGCAGAATCTCGGTGATGAGCAGCAGGCTGGTAAAATAATAGCTGCGGTCGTCCAGTACGTACAGGCCAAACAGCACGGTCAGGGGAAGTGACGATAGCAGGGCGGCGGTGATTTTGGACCGCGGCCCGGAGCGCGGGGCCGTAGCGGGGGTGGCTGCGGTTGCCGCCGGTTTGACCTCATCTACCGCTGGGCCCGCGTTGGGATTGCCATGGCGGGTGTGGTCATCGGGGGTAAAATCCTCCCCGCCGCAGGCGGCCACAACGTCGTCTACGGTGATGGCTTGCGGCAAATGCCGGCGGGCCATGCGATTGGCGGCGGTGGTGTAAAAGCGGTTGCCGGCCAGAAATTGGCGCACCGGCCCGGCAGCGGTGATGCCGCCGTCAAACAGCAGGGCGCAGCGCTGCGCCAGCCCGGCGCAGAATTCAATGTCATGGGAGACGATGACTATGGTGTAGCCGTCGGTTTGCAGGCCCTTAAATATATCCGCCAGTTGGGCCTTGGCATAGCTGTCCAGCCCTTTGGTGGGCTCATCCAGCAGCAATATCCGCCGCCCGGTGAGCATCACCAACGCCAGGGCCAGGCGCTGCTGTTCGCCGCCGGAGAGGTCGTAAGGGTGGCGCTTTAGCAGGGGGGTCAGAGCGCAGCGCTCCGCGGCGGCCATCACCGCGGCATCCGTTTCGGCGGCGGAGCCTTTGACCATGGCGGCCAGTTCTTCCCGCACGGTGGCCCGGACAAACAGGGTTTGCGGGTTTTGCGGCATGATGGCGGTATCCCGGCTGCCGGTGACCCGACCGCGATAAGGCTTTTGCAGGCCGCCCAGCAGCGTCAGCAGCGTACTCTTGCCGGTGGCGTTGCCGCCCATCAGCGCGAGGATTTCGCCTTCATAAATGTCTAAACTGAGGCTTTTAAGCACATCGGGAGCCTCCCGCTGATAGCGGAACCATACTTCCTCGGCGCGGATGATGGCGTTGCCCGGCGGCGGGGGGGCGGGGTCAGGCGGCAGGGGCCGGGGATGTTGCCCGTCCAGCCAGTCGCGCCCCGCGCGCACGGTGAGCGGGTAGTCGCCGTCGCAGCCGCAGCGGGCGGCAATGCGGGCGGGCGCGGGCAATGCGGTGAACAGGGGATGGCGCATAGCAAACAGTTCTCGTGCGGCCTGTGCCGGGGCTGCATCCGCGATTACCGCACCCTGCTGCAGGACGATGAGGCGGTCGGAACGTGGCAAGACCTCATCCAGACGGTGCTCGCTCATAATTACGGTCAGCCCCAGCTCGCGGTGGGCCTTGGCCACCATCTCCAGAAAATCAGCCGCTGCGATGGGGTCCAGCCGGGCGGTGGGCTCGTCCAAAATCAGTATTTCCGGTTGCATTGTCATCACTGCCGCCAGATTCAACAGTTGCTTCTGCCCGCCGGACAATTGATTCACCGGCTGATGAAACCAGTGCTGCAGGCCGAAGAAACTAGCCATTTCAGCCACCCGCGCGCGGATGGTTTCGTTTTTCTCCCCCAGGCTTTCCAAGCCGAAGGCCAGCTCATGCCATACCTTATCGGTGACCGGTTGCTGTTCCGGGTTTTGCATCACAAAGCCGACGCGCGCGGCCTGGCTGCGCCGGTCTAGCTGCGCCAAGGGCTGCCCGTCGAGCAAGATATCCCCGGCGCGGTCGCCGTGCGGGGTGAGCGCTGGTTTCAGGTGGCGCAGCAGGGTGGATTTGCCGCTGCCGGAGGCTCCGGCCACGGTGACCCATTCCCCGCTGGGTACGTGCAGGCTGATGTCCCGCAGCGCCGGGGTTTCGGCTTGCGGATAGCTGAAACTCAGGCTTTGGAGCGTAAGCGTTGCCATCTCATATCCTCCGTGACGTCTACCGTGAGTGGCAGGGCGCACAGCAGCAGCCAGCCCGCCGCCGCCCCGGCCTGCCACGCCGAAAACTGCGCCCCCCGGATGACGGGGAAATAGCTGAAGGCCAGCGCGCCGCAGTATACGCCGATGAGCAGCAGCAGCGACAAGCCCGCCACCAGCCCCAGCAGGGCTTTGTCCCGCCGTTCAAAACGGTACAGGGTAAAAGCGGTGCGCCCCCGCAGGCCGTAGCCGCGGCTGCTCATGGAATCGGCGGTGTCGATAGAGGTTTCCAGCGACCAGCCGATAGTGGCGGACAAGACGGCCATCCCGCCGCGGATACGGGCCAGCCTTCCCGCCCTCTCCGGTTGGGGTTTAAGCCCCTGCCGCGCCGCCGCGGTTTCCCGCATGTGCTGGCTAAACTGCGGCACGAAGCGAAAGATCAGCGCCAAAATAGAGGACGCGGCGGGCAGCAGGCGTCCGAATAAATAAATTATCTTGTCCGAAGTGATGACGGCGTTAAAACAGGAAAACCAGCATATGACCGCCGCCAGCATGGCCCCGGCGGCCAGCCCGAAGCACAGCGATTCCAGGGTGAAGGGATTGCCGTTGTTGAAATAGCCCAGCACCGTAGCCCCGCGATGGTTGAACAGCGGATTCAAGGCGGCGGTGAGCAGGACCAGCGGCAGCAGGTAGAGCAGCATGAACCGCCGCTGCCGCGCCCCGTTCAAATAGAGCGCCCACCCCGCCGCGCCCAGCAGCGAGGGCAGCAGCACCAGGGGGTGCAGCGTAAACATGCTCACGCCGATCATCAGGGTGAAATATATGAAGTTTACCGCCGGGTGATAGCCGGCAAACGCGCTTTTCATGGTGCCCAGTATAGCGGTTTTAAACCAACGGTGTCAACCGGCGGGAATTGATAAGGAAGGAAAGGGAAAAGCATTCCCGTGAGGAGGGCAGAAACCAAACAGAAAAACCACGTGGGTCGCGAACGATACACGTGGTTTGGCGGATACAAAGAAGAACCGTTTATAAAGGCGGTCTAAACCATGGCGTTGAATTTCTTGGCCAGTGAGGATTTTTTACGGGCAGCGGTATTTTTGTGGAGCCCGCCCTTGGATACACTTTTATCAATCAGAGAACTGGCATGGATAAGCTGCTCTCTGGCGGTATCTACATCGTCGCCGAGTACGGAAGTCTCAAACTTCTTGATGGCGGTTTTCATTTCACTGTTACGGGCCTTATTGCTGATACGCCTTTTTTCGGCATTACGCGCTCTTTTGGCCGGGGTCTTGCTGTAAGCCACGATTTCACCTCCCATGAGATTTTAAAGTCAACTTCAATACTATATCACCTGTTTTGACAGAATGCAAGCATTATTTTTTAAAAAATGCGCTGACAGGTCAGGGTTCTAAACCGGTGGCAATGCCATAAATTTTATATGAAAGACTGTCCGGGGCGGGAGGTGAGGGCATGCGAGCGGGAGATGCTTCGGTGGTCAAGGAGATATTTTTGCTGGCGGGGCTGCTAATGGTCATATTGCTTACCGGCGGCGGCAGCCGGGCGCTGCCGGCAGATGCGGAGGCGTATGCGGCTTCCAATATTATATGGGCGCAGTTTAGCCCTCTGGCCGCATCGGCACTGCCGGGGCAATGTTCCGCCCTGCTGGCCGGCGAGGACGCGCGCTCGCCCCGCAGCGTCATACTGAGCCTGAAACCGGAAAACATGCTGATGCGGCGAATTGCCGACATTACGGCTGTGCCGTCTGTTCCGAAGCCGGAGCAAGCCTCTGCGGCGGCAACGATAGCCAGCCGTGGGCGGGTTGTCACGCCGGCCCCGCCCCTCGTGGAAACTGATGTTGTGCCCCGGCAAGCGCCCGCGCCGCCCAATATCATAATCCTGCCGGAAGCGGAAAAGCTGGCGGTAGCCAATGAGCCGGAGGCCGCGGAGGATGAAATCGTTCCGGTGGCGGCGTTCAAAAACAAGACCATCCTCACCTACTGCACGCACTCCTCGGAGAGCTATATCCCCGACAGCGGGGTGGCCCGGCAGGAGGGGCAGGCCGGGCTGATAAACACGGTGGCGGAGCGCATGGACCGCCAGTTGCGGCGTTACGGGTTTAAAGCCCGCCATGATGATGCGATTCACGATGCGCCCAGTTATAACGACAGCTATGCCAATTCCCGCTCCACCGTTGAGCGCCTGCTGGCAGACAGCCGCAATACCGTGGCTTTGTTTGACATTCACCGCGACAGCATCCCCGGCGCGGATGACGGCGGCACCGTGACCATCAAGGGTAATGAAGCGGCGCAAATACTTATCATTGTAGGAACGGACGGGGTGCGCGCCCATCCCCATTGGGAGCAGAATTACGCTTTTGCGCAGGAACTGTACCGGCTGGGCGAGGAAAAATACCCCGGCCTGATACGCGGCGTGCGCACCCATCCCGGCAGTTACCATCAGGAATACCATACCGGTGCCCTGTTGTTGGAGATGGGCAACGACCAGAACACGCTTGAGGAAGCCATTTACGCCGCCGAGCTGTTTGCCGGCCTGCTGGCGGACTATTTTAAGTAACGGCAGGGGAGCCACGGCCCTTTGCCGCGCTCTGCCGTCTTCCCCCACCGGCAATGGGGATATGGATGATTGTGTTAAGCGTCGGGGGAGACGTTTTATAAAAAAATGTAGGGCGGAGGCGCTTTTTTTTATGGAAACGATGAACTGGTGGACTATGACCGCCGAGGAATGCATGGAACTGCTACGCACCTCGCCGCAGGGCTTGCATCCCACGGAAGCGCGCGTACGCGGCCGGCGCTTCAGTAACCGGCTGGAAACGGAACACGCCCCCCGCCCGCTGGCGCTGTTTTTGCGGCAGTTTACCGACACCATGGTACTGGTGCTGCTGGGGGCGGCTGTCATATCCGGACTAATCGGGGCCATGGCCGACGCGGTCACCATCATGGTCATCGTGCTGTTAAACGCGGTGCTGGGATTTATACAGGAATATAGCGCGGAAAAATCGCTGGAGGAAATACGCAAGCTGTCCGCCCCCACGGCGCAGGTTTTGCGCGATGGCCGGCGTCTGCAGGTGGATTCAGCCACCCTGGTGCCCGGCGATATCGTGTTGCTGGAAAACGGCGCCAGAGTACCGTCCGATATGCGCTTGCTGCAAAGCATTTCGCTGGCCGCCGATGAAGCCGTCCTCACCGGGGAGTCGGTGCCGGTGGAAAAAGATGAATCCCTCTCCTGCGCTGACGCTACCCCGCTGGCCGAGCGCCAAAATATGGTGTATATGGGCACCTCAGTGGTGCGGGGGCGGGGCCGGGGGATAGTGACCGGCGTGGGCGCGGACACCGAAATGGGACGCATTGCCGCCGGCATAAGCCAGGAACGCGAAGCGCTTACCCCCTTGCAGCAGCGCCTGAATCAATTAGGCAAAATCCTCATCGTGATATGCATAGCGGTGTGCGCGCTGGTGGCCGCCATGGGCTGGATGCGCGGTGAACCGCTTATGAGCATGCTGTTGGCGGGGATCAGCCTGGCCGTAGCTGCCATACCGGAAGGGCTGCCGGCTATCGTTACCATATCGCTGGCTATCGGCGTGAAACGCATGGCGGCGCGCAACGCGGTGGTGCGCAAGCTGCCCGCCGTAGAAACCCTGGGCTGCACCACCGTCATTTGCTCCGACAAGACCGGCACCCTGACCTGCAACCGTATGGCCGTACAGCGCGTGGCAGCCGGGGGCAGGGAATATGAAGCGGAAAGCATGCCGGCAGCACAACTCGGTCCCGCGCTAACGCAAGTGCTGAATATCTCCACCAACTGCAACAATGCCGAATTATACGGCAATGATGATGCAGACCTGCGGGTCGAAGGCGAGCCCACCGAAGCGGCGCTGCTCATGCTGGCAGCACAACAGGGGCATTTTCCCTCCGGTGAGCGCCTGCAGGAATTCCCCTTTGATTCCCGCCGTAAGCGCATGAGCGTAGTGGTGGAGCAAAACGGGCAGCAATATTTGCTGGTAAAAGGCGCCGCCGACAGTTTGCTCGAGCTCTGCACGCATTGGATGCGGGATGAGGCATCGGGCGCCGCGGAGCGGGAGGGAATCCGTGAGCAACTCCGGGATGCCGCCGTGGCCGTCAGCCCACTGGATAGGGCGCAGCGGCGGAGATTCCTCGATGTCCAGCAGCGGTGGGCCAACGACGCTTTGCGCGTTTTGGGCTTCGCATGGCGCCGGTTGGAGCCGGGAAGCTGGGAGCGGTAT
>JAUNBV010000215.1 GCA_030526885.1 Syntrophomonadaceae bacterium | reverse complement strand
ATTATTCTCTCCTTAAAGAATACTCCTGCCGCCCTCACATCAGCATCAGCGGGTCCATATCCGTCTCCAGACGGCAGACGCTGCGGGAATGCTGTCGCACGAGGGCCGACGCCAAGCTTTGCAACAAATATATATTATTACATTTTAACAGAATTTGCACGCGAAAGCTATCCTTTATTTTACGAATAGCACAAGGCGCCGGCCCTAATAATTCCAATTGCTCCTCGCTGGCATCGGTGAGCTCAAGAATATGCTCCGCCAGCGCCGTGCCCGCCCGGGCTACCGCCGCCTCATCCGGCCCGGAGAGCAGCAATCTCAGGATATGGCAGAAGGGGGGATAGTTCAGTTGCTTACGGAAACTTATCTCCCGCGTGTAGAAAGCGAAATAATTTTGCTCTTGGGCCAGCGCGATGATGGGGTGCTGCGGCTGCCAGGTCTGGATCAGCACCTGCCCCGGATGATCGCCGCGGCCGGCGCGGCCCGCGACCTGCACCATGAGCTGATAACTCCGCTCCCCGGCCCTAAAGTCCGGCAGATTGAGCATACTGTCCGCATCTACGATGCCCACCAGCGCCACCCCGGGGAAATCGAGCCCTTTGGCCACCATCTGGGTACCGATTAAAATATCGATGTCGCCGCTGCGCATGGCTTTCAGGATACGCTCCTGCTCTCCCTTGCGCCGGCTGCTGTCAATATCCATCCGGCTGACGCGCGCGGACGGGAATAGCTTGGCCACTTCATCCTCCAGCTTTTGGGTTCCGCTGCCCAGTAATTGCAGATAGTTGCTGTCACAGACGGCGCATCGTTGCGGCAGGGGCTGACGGAACCCGCAATAATGGCACAGCAAGGCCTCCAGGTCGCGGTGATAATTCATCGCCACCGAACAGGACGGGCATTGCTGCACCGCGCCGCAGGCCCGGCATATAAGCTGCGGGGCAAAGCCGCGCCGGTTGATAAACAGTATGCTCTGCCGCTTCAGTTCCAGATTGATTCGTAACGCCTGCTCCAGCCTGGGATAAATGCTCTTTATGCCCTGACGGCGATACTTTTTCAGGTCATCGACCTCAATGCTCGGCAGCGTCTGCCGGCTGACCCGGTTTTCCATCATCAACAACCGGCTGCTCCCCGAAAAAGCGCGATAGGCGCTCTCCAGCGAAGGCGTGGCACTGCCTAAAAGCAACACCGCCGCGTTCATTTGCGCCCGCTGCCGCGCCACCTCGCGGGCATGATAACGGGGACGCTCCTCCTGCTTGTAGCTGTTCTCCTGTTCCTCATCCACGATGATAAGCTTTAAATCCCGCACCGGCGCGAAAATCGCGGACCGCGCGCCGATGACCAGTTTCAATTCCCCGCGCCGGATGCGTTCCCAGGTATGGCTGCGCTCGGAAGGGGTCATGCCGCTGTGCAGGACCGCGGCTTCGCCCAGGTATTGCTCAAACCAGGCAGTTATCTGCCGGGTCAGCGCGATTTCGGGCAACAAGACTATAACCCCGTGTCCGGCTGCCAGCGCGCGGCGGGCGCTGCGGATATACACCTCGCTTTTGCCGCTGCCGGTCAC
>JAUNBV010000078.1 GCA_030526885.1 Syntrophomonadaceae bacterium | reverse complement strand
CAGGGCAGGGTGCTGGATAACGTCCAGTGGGGGCGACCCCAAGGCCAGTGCCACAGAAACAAACCGCCCCGCTCACGCGAGGTAAGGGTGGAACGGCGAGGTAAGAGCTCACCAGCGGGCAGGCGACTGTCCGGCTAGGTAAACCCCACCTGGAGCAAGACCAAATAGGGGGACATAGGGAGTGGCCCGCTCCGTCCCCGGGTGTGTCGCTTGAGCCGTCAGGTAACTGCCGGCCCAGATAGATGACTGTTCTCGACAGAACTCCGCTTACAGATTTACTTGCCGTTCTTTCTTTTTAACCTAGCTATTATACTCCGCGGCAGCCAAGCGCGCCCGCCTTTCCTGCCCGCGGGGCATAGTTTTCAGCTTTAAGAAGGGCCATGGGGCAACTACAAATTACAGGCCGTATAAAGATACACAAGAGGGAGACGGACTTTTCCGTCTCCCTCGTTTCTTGTGCAATGTTGTCAGGGTCAGCGCTTTTTATGTTGTTTTCCACCTTTACAATAACTAGCCCAGCAGGGTCAAAGACAGTTCCAGCGTTCCCGTCTCGGTGGAGACCGAACACTGCACCGACTTGCCGTCAAAGTCGTACAGCCACATGGCCGAGAAGAAATCATCGATGTTGGTGACTTCCGCGGCAAAGAACGCGTCAAAATCGGTGTAGGATTCGCCCTGGGAGACGCTCATGGTATCCCAGTTGACCTCCTGCGTGAAGTTCCCGCCCTCGGCGATGGCCAGCGTAGCGTCAAAATACTTCTTTACCAGCGCTTTGCCGTCCGCGTCCTCCGGGATGGCGAAGGCCAGGGTCAGATTGTTCACTTTGTTGGGGCTTTCCACCTTGGTCACGCTCCAGCCGTCTTCGGCCGCCACGTCGATACCAAACAGTTCCTGCGCCACCTCGGCATAGTTGTCCTCGTCAACATCAGCCAGGGAAGCACCCTCTCCGCCGGTGTAGCCTTGCATCTCTCCGTCCTGCGACGGGGCGGAGGCGTCAGTGCCGGGGGGGGGTGCGTCGCCGCCGCCACATGCGGCCAGGGCGAACATCATCATCAGGGCCAGGGTCAATGCTAAGATTTTCTTCATTGGTACACTCCTCCTTAAAATTTGATGCCTTGATTATAGCTTGCCGAGGAAGATTTGGCAAGCTAATCTCTCAGGGGGCTCAACGCCAGGAGATCAGGGGACGGGCTCGGCATGAAGCGGGCTTTTTAGGCTAAACGCAGGCATTTTTTTAAGAATGGCATGTTATGAACGGTATGCGTTTTAATGCAACGGTATATATTTTTAAAGCTCGGTCGGCTTGTTCGTGGCTCTAGGCCCTATTTTACGGCCAATGCTCATGTTTTGTTAAGTGAAGAGCGATCATTACTAAGCGATTTTTAAGGTCAGGCTTTTTAAACGGTCAATACGGGCTTTAGGGGCATTGGGACAGTCTTTTTTTGTACGGTGAGTGGTCAGTGATTGTAAGCTAAATGGTCTTTTCTTGTTAAGCGGCCGTTTTTTTTTTTAATTGCATCCATCACCAACCACACCCGACCAAGAGGTCACGCGCGGGCCATAGTGAGGCCAAAAAACCATTCCCAGCCCGAAGGCAGCCAAGTTGTTTCTCATCTCCCTTATTCTTCGGATAATTTTCGGACGCCGCCTTGTATCCATTATATTCCGCCGCAGCGAAGCGGGTTCACCGTTCCTGCCCGCGGGGCGTAATTTTTAAGCTTTAAGCAGCGCGGATCGCTTAACAATAAATTATAGGCAGACAAAAAGGAGACCAGGCGAGACGGGCAACCCGTCAGCCCGGTCTCCTATGGAAGCCAAAAATAACCGGTATTATAACAGATGGCATGGCCGCCTCCTCACCGAAAACTTTTTAGCTCCTGCGGCAAAACTAGGATTCCTTCACCTTTTTGGGGGTAAGCTTCATATTTCTTTCTTCCCCCGCGCAAACTTAGATATATTCTTTTTTAAATGAGGTGGGGGCGTGAACGAGGCTCTGGTAGTGCTGGTGCGCAGTATGATCGCTTTTTTTACGCTGCTGATTTTCGCGCGGGCACTGGGAAAACAGCAGCTCAGCCAGCTTACGTTCTTTGATTATGTGCTGGGGATTACCGTGGGCTCCATCGCCGCCACGCTGTCGGTGGATCTGGACAGCCGGGCGTGGCCGCATTGGGTGAGCCTGCTCTTTTGGGCCGTCACCGCCCTGGCGCTGGAGCGGCTGTCGTTTCGGCGGCGCGAGGTGGAGGAATATATGTCGGGCCGCCCTTCGGTGATGATCATAAACGGCCAGATACTGGAGAAGGAAATGCGCAGCAACCATTACGCTATCCCCGATTTGCTGAAACAGCTACGCGATAAGGGCGTTTTTGACATCAACGAGGTGGCTTACGGCATTCTGGAGACCAATGGCAACCTTTCGGTTTTACTAAAGCCGGAGTTCCGGCCGGTGACCGCGGGCGACCTCAAGCTGAATACCACCAGCCAAGGCATCAATACCGAAGTAATATACAACGGGGTGTTGGTGCCGGAAAACCTGAAAAAAGCGGGGCGGGACGCGCTGTGGCTGCAACAGGCGCTGCAAGACGCCGGAGTGCTGTCGCCGGCAGAGGTTTTCCTCATGACCATCAATGAAGCGGGCGAGGTTTTCATCGATAAGTATAAGGATTACATTTAGGCTCATGGAGCAAGAGCAGATAGCCCGGAGCAGGGCTTCGCGATGCGCGGAAAATGTTACAGGGGGTATTTTTTTTGAAAAATAAAGTGGCGGCTTATGTGTTGCCGGTGGTGATGCTGGCGCTGTTCGTGCTGATCATGAACAGCAGCAACTTATATATAGCTTGGGGGGAAGCGCCTAGTCGCGTGGAGCAGCAGATGGGTGCGGTGGAGGACGCCATCGAGTATGAACAATGGGAAAACGCGGCTAAGGGGTGTGAGGAACTGCGGGCTTGCTGGCGGCAGGCGCTAACGGGCTTGCAGTTCAGCATGGAAAAGGATCAGGCGGAATTGATCGAAGCGAAGCTGGCGCGCCTGAGCGCCTTTATCGCCAGCAGTGACCGGGTCCACGCGCAGGCGGAAATCTCCGAACTGCGGGAGCACTGGAACAATCTTAACAGATAAAAATAGGGGGACAGATGCGCACACCATCCCCCCCGCGCGAAGATACTTCGTTTAATCGTCAATGCTATTTTTTCTTCGCTTTTTTCTTGCCTTTGGCCGCTACCGCTTCTTTCAGGGATTTGCCGGGCTTAAATGCGGGAACTTTGGTTGCGGGAACCTGGATTTCCTTCTTGGTGGCCGGGCTAACAACCTTTCTTGCTTTGCGCTCACGCACTTCAAAGCTGCCAAATCCTATGATTTGGACTTTCTCACCCTTTGCCAGGGCCTCCTGGATAGTTCCCACCAGAGCGTCCAATGCTTTGGCGGCATCCTTCTGAGTCATTTCCGACTTTGCTGCCAGGGCTTTTACAAGTTCCGATTTGTTCACGACATAATCCTCCCTCTAAAAATTTTTTTCCATTGTTCTACTTCCGCATAAATAAGGGAATTCCTTCTATTTTTCAAAATTTTGTTGAAAAAATTTTTGTCGATATGTAAGTCTTTCCCCGAAAATACGCTTCTTATTCTGCAAAGCCCATTTTTTCGGGCATCTATGGGTCATGTAATTTTTTACTGCGGGGACCATCAAATTATTCGCATACACTCCTTTTCCCGATGAAACGCGCTCACCGCCGTAGAATATCCGCCGCGGATGAGCTCATCCTGCAATAATTGGCGCAGATAATCCACTATCAGGCGCTCAGTGCCCTCATGTCCGGCGTCCACTACCGCCAGCTCCCGCGCTTCCGCTTCCAGTGCTTCGTGATATTTCAAGTCTCCGGTGAGCAGGACATCGCAGTCCTGCGCGCAGGCGGCGGCGATGTAGGAGCTGCCGGAACCGGCCACCAGCGCTACCTTGCGCACTCTCCGGCCCAAATCCCCCGTGAACCGCACGTGCGCAAGACCGTAGCATCGTTTTACCCAGCCGCAAAAATCCTGAAGGCTCATCAGTTCCGGCAGCATCCCTATGCGGCCGTAGCTGTAATTCTTCCCGCCGTTATATAAACGATATAGGTCATAGGCTACTTCTTCGTAGGGATGGGCCATCAGCATGTTGCTCACTACCAGATTGAGCCGGTCGGCGGGGATTATTGTTTCCAGGCGTATCTCCTCCACTTCCTCCAGCCGTCCGGTTTCACCGATAAAGGGATGGCTGCCGTCCAGCGGCCGGAAACAACCTATGCCCGAACTGCGGAAGCAGCAATCGGAGTAATTGCCCATCATGCCGCCGCCGGCCTGGCAGATGGCTTCCCGTACCCGCTCTTCATGCTCGGGGGGCACGTATACCGCCAGCTTGTAAAGGTCGTCGCTATGGCTGCGGTCCAGCAGGCCAATGTTTTCCAGCTCCAGCCGCTCGGCCAGCATTTGATTCATGCCCCGCTCGGCGCGGTCAAGATTGGTATGGGCGGCATACAGATTGATCCCGCCTTGGATGAGCCCTTGAATAATGCGCCCCTGGCTGCTGTCCAGACGAATGCTTTTAAGGCTCTGAAATAGGAAAGGGTGATGGGTTATGATCATATCCACGCGATGATCTAAGGCGTCTTTAAGCAAATCCTCGCTCATGTCCAAGCCGATCAGGATGTGGCTTATCGGCGAGCCCGGGTCGCCGATCTGCAAGCCGCTGTTATCCCAGTCATCCGCCAGATGCAAAGGGAAGTGCTTTTCCATGATCTTTTCTATTTCACGCAGGGTAACTTCCATCGATGATCATCTCCATTTCTCTTATATATCCCTCATATATTAGGCGGCGGGCCTGAGCCTCCTCATGTGCGGAGAGCTTTAGCCCTTCCGCCAGCCTGATAAAACGCCGGCGGTGATAGAGCAGGTAATCCCGCTGCGATGGCACTAACAGGCTCATCCCCAGCTCCAGCGCCAAAGGGGAGGGACGAACCGTCACCTGGTCCGGATGGGCAACGATGATGACGAAGGGGCGGCTTTTCTCCCATACCGGCTGTTCCGCGCTTATGCGCCAGCCCCATGCATACAGCAGCTCCCGCAGGGTGCGGCTCCTGCTCATGGGCTGAAAGATGTAGCGCGCCATGCTCTCGGCCCGCTCCCGGTCATGGCGCAGGATGTTGACGATGCTGTCCCCGCCTAATCCGGCCACCACTACCGTATCCGCTTCCCGCAGCCGAAGCACCTGTAAACCGTCCCCCTGCCGCACTTCGATGCCGGGCCCGGCTGGCTTGTCCGCCAGTTCCCGGCGCAGGCGGTGATAAGGGCCATCGCCGTATTCCGTGGCAATGACCCGGCAGCCGCGGGATGCGGCCCACAAGGCCAGCGCTCCGTGGTCGGAACCGATATCGGCCACCGTTTCCCCCATATTTATCAAATCAGCGATCGCCTTGAGGCGCGCAGACAGTTCCATCGCTTTTGCCCTCTTGTTTTATTTAATTGTAATGCTTGTGCCGGCGAAAGTGAAGGCTTTTAAGCCCGGTTGGCAAAAAATGCTTGCCAAAGCCCATATTATTTCTGTATAATTATAAAATCAACAAAGGGGAGCTGAATGCATTCGGCTGAGACAGGACTGATGCGGTCCGATACCCTGAAACCTGATCTGGGTAATGCCAGCGTAGGGACTATCATTTAAGGGTGATGGCTGCTTTACCATATTTCAGGTGAGGCAGCCCTTTGTTATCCGAACCGGGGAGGAATCGTTCATGCCGCGACGGGGAGGCTTAAAGCGCATATGCCCGCCGCTCCTGCTCACCCTGGCGCTACTGCTGCTGTGGGAAGGGCTGGTGCGCTGGCGCGAGATACCGAACTGGCTTATGCCGCCGCCCAGCCAGGTGCTGGTGAGCCTGGCGGAAAGCCGCGGCCTGCTGCTGTGGCACGGCAGCTATACCGCCCTGGAAACGCTGCTGGGCTTTGGTGCCGCAATCGCATTGGCCCTGCTCTTGGCCATCCCGCTCGACCGGGTCAAATGGCTCAAACGGGCGGTTTATCCGCTGCTGGTATTGTCCCAGACCATCCCCCTGATGGTGCTGGCAGTGGTGTTCGTCATCTGCTTCGGTTTCGGCATGCTGCCCAAGGTGCTCATCGTCATTTTGGTGTGCTTCTTCCCCATGCTGATAAGTCTGTTAAACGGCCTCAATGCATGCGATCCGGATTTAATCGCCTTGTTTCGTTCCATGAACGCCACGGAGGGCAAGCTTTACCGCATGGTAAAACTGCCGGCGGCGCTGCCCTCCTTTTTTGCCGGCGCCCGTATCGCCGCGGCCTACAGCGTGATGGCGGCCATCCTCGGCGAATGGCTGGGAGCCACCAGGGGGTTGGGGTATTTCATCACCCTGAGCCAAAAGAGCTACCAGATGGATCAATTGCTGGCCGCGGTACTGCTGGTATGCCTGTTCAGCTTCCTGCTGGTAAAAGCGGTGGACGCCGCCGAATACGCAGCCCTGCCGTGGCGTAGAGGATAGGGAACAAAAATCGATAGTGGGAAAGGAGAGTTATTATGAAATCTAAACTTTGGGCAATGGTTTTGCTGCTGATGCTCGGCGGACTGACGGGATGTGGAGGAAATGGCGGACAAAACGGCCATCTGCAACAGGTCACTTTTTTGCTGGACTGGTTCCCCAATGTCAACCACACCGGCGTGTACGTAGCGCAGGAGATGGGCTATTATGCCGAGGAAGGCCTTAGCGTAAGCATCATGCAGGCCGGCGACGGCAGCACCGCGCAACTGCTGGCAGCGGGACAGGGCGATTTTGGCATTTCCTATCAGGAGGACTTGAGCTATGCCCGCAGCCAAGACGTTCCCGCGGTAGCCATCGCCGCGGTCATCCAGCACAACACCTCCGGCTTCGCCGCTCCGCCGGACCGCAATATCAAATCCCCGGCCGATTACGCAGGCAAGGTCTACGGCGGATGGGGCTCGCCCGCGGAGAGCGCCATCCTGCAAAACCTGATGGAAGCGCACGGAGCCGATTTTTCCAAGCTCACCATAGTCAATATCGGCTCCGCGGATTTTTTCAGCGCCATCGAGAGCGGAGCCATCGATTTTTCCTGGATTTTTGAGGGCGTGACCGGGGTGGAGGCGCGGCTTCGGGGCATGGAACTGGATTATACCCCCCTGCGCGAGGAAAACCCGGCCTTTGATTACTATACCCCCATCATTATTTGCAGTGAGTCGATGCTAAATGAGCAGCCGGAACGGGTGCGCGCCTTTTTAAAGGCTACCGCCCGCGGCTACGCCTACTGCATCGCCGCTCCGGAGGCTGCCGCCGATATCCTGCTGCAAGCCGCCCCCGAACTGGACGCCGCCCTGGTCAAGGAAGGCCAGGCCTATATGGCCGGTCAGTATCAGGCCGACGCCGAAGCATGGGGAATAATGCAGCAATCCACCTGGCAGGCTTACGCCGATTTCATGCTGGAAAACGGACTGCTGCAAGCCCCCATCGACGTGACCCAGGCTTTTACTAACGATTATTTACCGTAATCCCGGAGGCCTTATGAGCATTGAAGTGCGCGAACTGCATCAGGAGATGGGCGGCCTGCTCATTTTCGAGCGGCTTTCCCTGACGGTACGGGCGGGGGAGAGCGTGGCGCTGCTGGGCCCCAGCGGCTGCGGCAAGAGTACGCTGTTAAACACCATCGCCGGCATATTGCCGCCCGGACGGGGGGAGATATGGCTGGGCGGCGAGGACTGGACCGGGCGCAGCGGACGGGTGTCCTATATGCAGCAAAAAGATTTGCTGCTGCCCTGGCGGCGCATTTTAGACAATGTTTGCATACCGCTGGAACTCAAGGGGGTTAGCCCGAGTGAAGCCCGCCGCCTGGCCCGGCCCCGGCTGGCCGAATTCGGATTGCAGGACTTCGCCGACTACTACCCCTCTCAGCTGTCGGGCGGCATGAGGCAGCGCGCGGCCCTGCTGCGCACCATCCTGTTTGCCGATGACCTCCTGCTGCTGGATGAGCCGTTTGCCGCGCTGGATGCCATCACCCGCCGCCGGATGCAGCTATGGCTCAAAGAGCTGCTGCACAGGCACTCGCAATCGCTGCTGCTGGTGACTCATGATATCGACGAAGCCCTGCTGATGGCACGGCGCATCTATATCCTGTCCGAGCTGCCGGCGCGCGTGGTGGCCGAAATATCCGTCGCCGCCGACAGCGATCCGCCCATGCTGTGGCAGCAAAAGCAGGAGATTTTGAACCTGCTTAACCCCGCCGACAGCGCGCCGATATAAAAAGAGGCCGTTTCATCCCTCATGAGTGAAACGGCCTTTTTTACGCCTGTCAATTACCCTGATACCCGATCCCGGCCCCTTTATTTCAACGATTGCTTGACAAAATTAAGTGTAGCTAAAATCTCGGGGTCGGTGAATACTTTTACCAGCTCGTTAAAGTCATAGCGCGCGATACCGTCACGGATCCAGTCGGCGGCGTGCTGTTTCTGCAATAGCTTCAAATTGATGAAGGGACGCCCCGGGGTATCGATGAGGGCCACTACCTTGGCTTTGGCTTTGGCCATCAAATCCTGGGCATCATCGGCCAGCTCGTCGATTATCTCGCGCCCCAAAGCATATTCGGGGTTGACCAGCTCGCCGCGCATGATGATTTCGCGGTAATTTTTATCGGTGCTCAGCCCGAAACGCATGAGCTCCGCTTCCGCCGGGGTCAAGGCCAGGCCGATTTTTATCTCCGTCATGCCCATTTTGATCTTGGGATGATTGACCGCGATGCGGTGATCGCAGCCCATGGCAATTATCATGCCGGCCGCGGTGGCATGACCGTTGATGGCCGCCACCACCGGTTTTTTACAGGTAAATACCTTGAGCAGCGTTTCTTCCTCATACATAAACCAGTCGATGATGGCCTGGGCGTCCGGGAAGGT
>JAUNBV010000077.1:5883-8971 GCA_030526885.1 Syntrophomonadaceae bacterium | reverse complement strand
CCCTCCCGTACTCTGATAACCTTAATTATACGCAAACGGCGGCGGATATATTTATCTGCTTGATATGAAACATTGCTGCCGGCGCCTTTTCCCGCTATAATATTGTCAACAATGATTTCAAAACAAGGAGAGGATAATGATGATAGTACAGCAGCCAAATTCCGGCCGGTGCTTTGTTTGCGGGCGCAACAACCCCAAGGGGCTGCATATGAAATGGTTTAGTGACCGCGAACGGCAGGTGGTTTTTGCCGATTTCACGCTGGATGACGATTACTGCGGCTATCCCGGCATGGCCCACGGCGGAGTGATCGGCGCGGTAATGGACGAGATCGCGGGCCGCGCGGTGATGATAAACGACCATTCGCCGGACAACCTCTATGTGACCGCGAAAATGGAAATAAAATACCGCCAGCCCACCCCTACCTATCAGCCGCTGCACGCCGAGGGCTGGGTAGACAAGGGCGGGGACGGCAGCCGCGTGGTGGTGAAGTCCGAAATCCGCACTGCCGACGGCACGGTGACCGCCAGCTGTGTGTGCCACATGGTAAAGCCCCCGGCATCATTCACAAACTCCAAAAACATGGCCCTGGTGGCCGGAGAATGGTACCTGGACGAATAAGCGCCGCATTATCGGCCAAGGAAAAAAAGATCTCCCGTTACACTGGTTTTGACGCTGTAAAGGGAGATCCTCTGCCATTTTGTCTATCAGGATGTCATGGCCCCGCCGCTACCCCAGCAGCTGCTCGAGTTGGTCCACCAGCTCGGCAAAACAGGCCAGGGCTTTTTCTACCGGTTCGGGCCGGCTCAGGTCTACCCCCGCTATCTTCAGGATATCGATGGGGTCGGCGGAGCCGCCGGCGGATAAAAACTTCAGGTAATCTTCCACCGCGCCGGGCTCGCCTGCGCTGATGCGCTGCTTGATGGCGGTGGCGCTGGCAAAACCGGTGGCATATTTATACACGTAAAAGGCGTTGTAGAAATGGGGGATGCGCGCCCATTCATCGGCTATTTCTTCGTCGCACACCACTTCCGGGCCGTAGTACAGCCGGTTTAAGCCCACATAGATTTCCCGCAGGGCTTCCGGCGTGAGCGCCTCGCCCGCCTCCACTTTTTCATGGATTATCTTTTCAAACTCCGCGAACATGGTCTGACGGTACACCGTGGTGCGGAACTGCTCCAGATAGTGATTGAGCAGATAGGCCCGCTCGCGCGCATCGCCGCTTTGCTTGAGCAGATGGTCGATGAGCAGCGATTCGTTCACGGTGGAGGCCACTTCGGCCACGAAAATGGTGTACTGGCTGTACACATAGGGCTGGGTGCGGTGGGAATAGTAGCTGTGCATGGAGTGGCCCAGCTCATGCGCCAGGGTGAAGGCGTCGTCCAGGCGTTCGTCATAGTTGAGCAGCACATAGGGCTGGGTATCGTAGCATCCCCAGGAATACGCGCCGCTGGTCTTGCCCTGGTTTTCAAACACGTCGATCCAGCCGTCGCTAAACGCCTGTTCCATATCGCGCAGGTATTCCGCTCCCAGCGGCTCAAGCGCCTCCCGCACCAGCTTTTTGCCCTCTTCCCAGGGGACTTGGCGGCGGTATTCGTCCACCAGCGGCGCATAGATATCGTACATATGCAATTCATCCAGATTCAGCAGGCGTTTGCGCAGCCTGAGATAACGGTACATGGGCTCCAGCCGGTTATGCACCGCTTCGATTAAACGCTCGTAGACCTCCGGCCCCACGTTGTCGCCGTCCAAGGCCGCGGCCAGCGCAGAGGGGTATTTGCGCACCCGCGCGTAAAACACGTCCTTTTTCACGCTGGCGATGAGGGCAGCGCCGATGGTGTTGATCAAATCCCGATAGCTGCCGTACAACGCGGTAAACGCCTCTTTACGCACGCGCCGGTCGCTGCTCTCCATGAACGAGCCGTAGCGCCCTTTGCTCAATTCCACCGACTGGCCCGCTTCATCGGTGATATGCGGAAAGCGGATGTCGGCATTGTTCAGCATACTGAAAATATGCCCCGGCGCCAGCGACAAATCCGCGCTCATGGCCAGCAGGCGCTCCTCCGCCGGAGTGAGCACATGCTCCTGACGGCGGAACAGGTCGGTAAAAAAGTATTCATACAGCTTGAGCTCGGGATATTCGCGCATCATCTCCCAGACCCGCTCCGCGCCGACGGCCAACAACTCCGGCGTCATCCACGCGGTTTTGCCCGATAATTCTATGCTCAGCGTTTCCGCCCGGTCGCACAGGGCCTGATAATGGCTCACGCCGTTGTCCTCATCGCGGCGCATACGGGCGTAAATATACAGCTTTTCCATGCGGCGCCCCACCTGTTCCGACAGTTGCAGCGCCTCATACAGCCCCTGTGCCGACTCCGCCAGCTTGCCTTCCAGCGCGACCAGTTTTTCTCCTTCGGCCCGTGTGGCCCGATAATCTTCCTCCCACCGGTCCTCGTTATCATAAATCAATTCCAGCCGCCATTTATACTCCGGCGCTATCTCGCCGCGTTTTTTGACCTGTCCCACGCTCATCGGTTATTCCTCCTGCCGGTTTGTTTGGTTTAACTTTTCCCTTATCAAGAAGGTATTAAACGCCGTCCAATACCTCCTGCAGCGCCAAATCCTGATAGGCGTGATAAAAATCGTCGCAAAAACGGTCCCAGCGCCGGCACACGTCGATGGTGGCCGCGTCCATGGTAAACAGGCCGGGGTGCCGCAACAGCGTTTCCATCTGCTCGCCCAGAGCTGCGATCACCTGCGAATCGGCGCCCGCCAACACATTGGCCACGAAGCTTTTGGGCTCATACCACTTGGACGCCCGCTGAAAATCGCGGTGCATCTGGGTAATCAAAACATTGCGCGGCCCCTCCCATAATTCGTTGACCGCGGCGTCGCGATAAAGGCGGGGCAAGACGGAGAATTCTTCCATTACCCCGTGACCCCCGAAAACGGACATGGCCCGGCGTATGACCTCGGTACAATCCCATGAAGCGGTAATTTTTTGCATCATAATCAATTCGCGCAGCTCAAAGCGGCGCTGCCGGATATCGAGCGGTTCTTCCTCCTGCAGGCCGCCTTTCAATCCGCCCG
>JAUNBV010000077.1:0-5873 GCA_030526885.1 Syntrophomonadaceae bacterium | reverse complement strand
CAAAGCCAAAAAGTCACGGTACAGCTTGAATACGCCGGCAGTGGTCCGCTGGGCGGCATGCTCTATTTCCTGCAATTGCCCGGCCAAAAGCGGGAAGTGCCCTATCTTTACGCCGAACTGCTCCCGAAACTCCGCGTACTTACCCGCTTCGCGCACCGCGCGCAGCATGTACGCCGCCGCCGATATGCCCACCGTCAGCCGCGAGAAAGTGAGCACCACCCCCACCACATTGGCTACTCCACGATTCAACGGGCCCACCGGGTATGCCACCGCGCCGTTAAAGGTGAGCTCGGCGGTGGTAAGCTCGCTGGTGCCCAGTTTCCATTTTATGCGGTCGATGGTATAGCCGTTGCGGCGCTCCTTATCCTTATCCCCCGGCAGCCAGGACGGTATTACGAACAAGGCCACATCCTCCGAACCGCGCGGTTTGGCGGTGACCATCGCATAATCCGCATGGGTGGCCGAACAGAAAAATTTATTGCCGTAAAGCCGCCATACCCCGTCTTCTTCCACCGCCTCCAGCAGATTGGCCGGCACATCCGAGCCGCCCTGTATCTCCGACAGGTATTGCGCCCCGATGGCAAAGTCGCCGTCGATACCTTCCTTCAGATGCTGCAGTATGTGTTTCAGCTCAGGCGTATCGGCATATTTCTCGATGATAGCCACCGCGCCCTCGGTGCAGGTCATGGGACAGCCGATGCAGGATTCGCCCAGCTGGTAGATTAACAGCATCTTGATAAATTTCACCCAGGGCGTGGACGCCGAGGAAAAACAGCCTTCACTGAAAACCTCTTTTTCCAGCAGCAGGGTCTCCCGCGGCCTTACGATGCGGTCGATGCGGTTGTTATGGGCATCATAATGCAGGATATACGGCCTTTCCTCTGGCCGTGCGGCTGCTTCGGACAGCCGGCTCCACGCCAGAGATACCTTGGGCGATATGGCCCGCGCCGCCTCGTCCACCGCCGCCCAATCTTCACCGCAAAAATGCCGCGCCGTTCTCTGTACGAACGCGTCATCGCGGTAGAAATCCACGCTGTTTCTCCAATCCAAAAAGTCCGCGAATGAATAGGGATTGTTACGGTCAGGTAAAGTCATTGTTATCTCCTCATTTCTCAATACTGGTAATAACCGGCCGAGCTGTTTTTCCGCTTTGCTCATCTATAATATAGTAGCACGGCAGCCGGACAAGTCTCAATAAAATATTAAGATTCTTAATATTTTTTGCGCTGCGGCGATAAGGGGAGCCTTTGCTCTTCTACCGCGCTATAATAAAGTATATAATGGGGATGATTTGAGAAAAGGAGAGCGATGATATGCGTGAAAATATTTCTTGGCAGGACAGCCGGGCTTTTTTGGAACAGCTCCCGCGGGGAGCGTTTCTCACCGTAAGCCATGGCGGACGGTTGAATACCATGACCATCGGCTGGGGCAGTATCGGCCATATATGGCAGCGCCCGGTGATCATGGTCATGGTGCGCTATTCGCGCCATACCCACCAGCTGATAAAGGACGCCCCCGATTTTACCGTGAGCCTGCCCCTGGACGGAAATTTGAAAAAAGAACTGGGCCAAGCGGGCACCAAATCGGGCCGCGATATGGATAAATTCGCGGAACTGAGCCTCGCCCCGCAGCCGGCGCTAAAGACCGTATCGCCCGTCATTAAGGGCGGCGGGCTGCATTATGAATGCCGCGTCATATATAAGCAGGAAATGGATGAAAACGCGCTGGACGCGGAGATCCGTGACCAATACTATAGTGACGGGGATTACCATGTGCTGTATTACGGAGAGATAGTGGCCTGCTACCGGGATTAAACCCCAGACGGCTTAACGCAGCAGGCCCATTTTTCTGGCGGAAAACCTCAGCTCGTCCCTGAAGTCGGGGTCGGCAATGCCGATCATGCCCTCCACCCGTTCGGGAATGCTTTTGCCCTTTAAGCACACCAGGCCGTTTTCGGTGACCACATAGTGCGTGTTCCAGCGGGTCATGCCTACGATGCCGGTGACTTGAGGCAATATATTGGAATGCTTTACCCCCGCTTTATCCACCCGGGAGGATTTCAGGGTAAGAAAAGCCTTGCCGCCTTTCGACCAATATGCGGCTAGGGTGAAATCCTGCTGCCCTCCCAAGCCGGAATAGGTGTGGCCGTTCATATCCTCCGACACGCACTGGCCGGTCAGGTCGGCTTCCACAATGCCGTTGACCGCGATTAGGTTATCGTTTTGGCAGGCGATGCGGGGGTCGTTGACAAAATTAGCCGGCCACATTTCCAAGCCCGGATTCATCTCCACCCAGTCATACAATTCCTGGCTCCCGAACACGAAAGTGCCCACCCCGCGATGCGGCATGAAGTTCTTGCGGCGGTTATTTATCGCCCCCGCCTTATGCAGATGCAAAAAGGCGTCACAGATCATTTCCGAATGGATGCCCAGGTCCTTTTTGTGCTCCAGCATCACGCCCACCGCATTGGGCGTTCCGCCGATGCCGAGTTGCAAACAGGCTCCGTCCGGCACCAGTTTGGCGATATGCTCCGCAATCCTGATTTCCGCTTCATCGGGCGGGGCCGCCGGGGCCGCTATCATATCCCAATTATGCTCCACCAGCGCCTCTATCTCAGTGATGTGGACATGATTATCCCCAAAAGTGCTCGGAAATTTTTCATTCACCTCAAAAATAATGCGCAATGGCTTACCGCTGCGGATGACGCCGTAAACATAGTCCGGCTCCAGCCCCAAGCTGAAATAACCGTGTTTATCCATGGGTGCGACGGTTTGAAAAACCGTATCGAAGGTTTCGGACAACTGCCGCACCGAATCGGAGAGCATGGAGGGCAAATACTCCGCCGCCGCGGTGGCAAACAGGGGGCGCACATTGGCCGTGGCGTAGGAATCCTGATAGCGGCACAGCCCGGATACGGCCGGGTCGGCAATGATATTGCCCATAACCGCCATGGTGCCGAAATAACACAGTTCCCTGTGACCGCCCTGTTTCACCAGCTCCGCCAGCCCCGTCAGCAAGCCCTTGGGCTGGGCATTGCCGATGCCGGTAACAATCTTAGCGTTCGGCGGTATGGTGGTCATGATTTCGGCAACGGTTTTGCGCTTGTCCCGGTACATCTTTTGCCATCGCTCCATATGCAGCCTCCTGTTTAAATTTTCATTATCGCCCTTTAATAAATATAACCACGTAAAGCGTTTCGCCGTCAACCGCCGCCACGTTTAAAAAAGCCGGTTTATCAAGCGTATTTATATCCTCTTGAGCGGTTGCCGGCGGCTTAGGCCTTTTGTCCGCAATCCAGATTTCATATGTTATACGCTAAAATAAAAATTTACTCGTTAATAATTATAACAAAAAGTTGCCGGGGGGCGGCCCAATTTATGGAGGAATTTCCAGCCGAAATGACGAAAGTAAACCCAAACGAGAGGAGGAGTTAATTTGAGTGAACCAACCGGTGCTAAATTTTCCCTCACCCCCCGGCAGAAAAAATTGCTGCCCATCGTGATGATCGGAGCTTTCTTTGAGGGCTTTGATTTCATGGTCATCAGTCTGGTCCTGCCCAAACTGGCCGACTCTTACGGGGTGCCCGCGTCCTGGCCGGGCATGTCGCTGTCGATTATCGCGCTGGGGGCGTTAGTAGCCTTTTTCGTGGTGCGTTTGGCCGATCGCGTGGGACGCCGCCCCATCTTCCTGAGTTCGGTCATCATTTATTCGGTGTTCAGCCTGCTCACGGCGCTGGCCGGCACCTTTACCCTGTTCGTTATCGCCCAGTTCATAGCCCGCGTCTTTCTCATCGTGTGCTGGGCGGTGGGCTTCATCATCGTGGTGGAGGAGTTCGACGAACGCTTCCGGGGCCGCGCTATCGGCATGTTCCAGGGCGCGGCGGCCATCGGCGCCATCTTCCCCAATCTGCTGTTAGCCCCGGTCATGAGCACCGCGCTGGGGTGGAAAGGCCTGTTCATCATCGGCGCGTTGCCCTTGCTGATCATCTTTTTCGTGATGAAGAATCTGCCGGAAACGCCGCAGTTTGCGCTGATGAAGGAGGGCAAAGGGGAAAACCGCCCGCCCATGCTGGCGGTGTTCGCCAAGCCTTATCGCAAGCATATCTTCGCGGTCATGGCCCTGTGGTTCTGCATGTACCTGTGCTATACCTCGGCCATGAATTTTTATGCCATGCGGCTGGAGACGGAACTGCTATGGGACAGCAGCCGGCTGGGCTTTTCCACCGCGCTGGCCTTCGTCATCGGGCTGGCCGGCTATTGGGCGGTGGGTCGCTGCATGGACACCTTCGGGCGCAAAAAGACGGCTTACATCTTTTATGGGATGGGCGCGGCGTTCGTTATGCTGTTTTTCCAGTCCACCAGCTATGTCATGGCCATGGTCAGCATGATCTGCGCCATCTTCTTCATCGGCACCTTTACCGTCATCAGCGCCTCGTTCACCAACGAGCTGTTCCCGGTGGAACTGCGGGGCAATGCCGCCGCCTGGGGCAACAACATCGTGGGGCGGCTGGCCACCATCCTCGTGCCCACCGTGGTCACTTTTATGGCTACGCAGACCGCCTGGGCAGGGACCGGCAGCGGTTACGGCAACGCGGTGACGGTGATGGCGGTGGGAGGTTTCCTGTGCATGGGGATAGTATTCTTCTTCATGCCGGAACCGATGGGATTTGAACCCACTCCGTTCGAGCCGAATAAATGATGCCTGCTATGGGGGCCAACACAAAACGGTGCTTTGACTTGTTAGCCGCCATGAACTGTGTTATAATTTGGCCGTTAAAATTGCGGGAGTAGCTCAGTGGTAGAGCACCGGCTTCCCAAGCCGGGTGTCGCGGGTTCGAGCCCCGTTTCCCGCTCCAGGATGATAAGGGGATGTAGATGCCGGAGCTTAAAAACCAGCATTTATGCACCTTACGAGGGCTTCCGTCTTACCAAACGGAAGCCCTTTAAATCGGCTCCCCGCCCCTAAATCGCTGGACTACGGCTATTTCGTGTTTACTTTGGGAGTTGCTTTCTGCTATTATTTATTGGTGACTAAAGCATGGCCCTGTGTCTATACCGTAATTATTTACTGCTTTATAGCGAAAGGCGGGAACAAATGAGCTGTGAGAACCGCGGCGTGGCGGATAAACTGTATAACTACCTGTGCGACAGCGTAGCGCATACCGGCTATTACCGGCTCAATGGCATCGAGCTCACGGCGCTGGGACCGGGGGAAGCCGAATTATCGGTGCTTACCGGGCCGCAGCATTGTAACCCCATGCAGGTCATCCATGGCGGGGTTTACTCCACCCTGGTGGACGCCGCCATGGGTAACGCCATCCGTTCCACCGGAGTCATCGGCGTGACCTGCAGTATGAGCGTAAACTTCGTGGCCGGCGCGCAGCAGGGGGAACTCCTTACCGCCAAGGGACGGGTGACCCGGGTGGGGCGCAGTATGATCTATGCCGCGGCCGAGCTGTATTGCGGGGAAAAAGTCATGGCCACCGCTATCGGCAGCTTTTTCCGCACCGGCGAGATAGATTTTGAGAATACCATGGGAGCGGGGCATAGATGAGTTCACTGTTTAAAGCCAAGGACTACTGCGTGTTCACCTTCGTTTCCACCGCTCACGCCTTTAAAGCGGAACGGGTGCTGAAAATGGAGGCGCTGGAGCATATCATGATACCCACCCCGCGGGAGATATCCACCAGCTGCGGCCTGTCCATCAAATTGTTCCCTCAGGACCGGGAGCGTTACCAGCAGCTGATGGCGGAAAAAGACGTGTCCCTGGAACGGGTATATCATATCGATCCGCAAGGGATCAGGGAATTGTAACATGGATGAGTATCGGCGTATCCTGCATAACTGGCTGGGGGAAGGAGGGCTTTTGTCAAG
>JAUNBV010000214.1 GCA_030526885.1 Syntrophomonadaceae bacterium | reverse complement strand
AGCTTCCCAGCGAGTTATTCAATATGCTGGCTAACGCAGGCCAGATTGCGGACGAGTTGGGCTGCAAGGCTTACTGTGTCGGCGGCTTTGTGCGCGATTTGATCATGAAGGTGAAGAACTTTGACGTCGACCTGGTGGTGGAGGGAGACGGTATAGCACTAGCTAGGGCGTTGGGGGAAAACCTTGGCGGTAAGGTGCGGGTACATGAACGCTTTCGTACCGCGGTGGTGAGCCTGGCCGGCGGCTATAAAATAGATGTGGCTACGGCGCGCACTGAGTTCTATGAATTTCCTGCAGCACTGCCCATGGTCGAACGTTCCTCGGTCAAGGAGGATATGTATCGACGAGATTTCACCATAAATGCGCTGGCCCTACAATTAAATGCGGATAATTTTGGCGCGTTAATTGATTACTTTGGAGGACGTAGGGATATCGAAAACCGCTATATTCGCATATTGTACAATCTAAGCTTTATTGAGGACCCTACCCGCATTCTGCGCGCAATCCGCTTTGAGCAGCGTTATCAATTTACCATTGAGCCGGATACCCTGCGCTTTGCCATCGACGCCATCGAACGCCGCCTGTTGGGTAAACTGTCCTACAAGCGTATACTTACCGAACTGATTTTGATTCTAAACGAAGCGGACCCGGTACCGGCCCTTTTTCGGATGCGTGATATCGGGGTATGGAAATACATTTTCCCCGAGATCCGACTGGAGAGACTTGATCCCGATACCCTGCGCCGTATCCCGGTGCTGCTTTCCTGGTGGCAGAGTATGTTTATGGACCGGCCGATTAAATCCTGGCTGGTTTATCTGCAGTTCTGTTTTGCCGCGATTAGCGTTGAGGAAGAGGAGACGGTAGTGGAGCGCTATGGCATGGAACGCACAGCGCGCCGTGTTATTGCGGAAGCACGTGAGGTGGCGGATATTCTACGTGTAATCGAAAACGAGTCCGCTATCACCCCCGGCCGTCTCGACCGGCTGCTCAAGGGTTTTGCCGACGAGACGATGTGTTACCTGCTGCTTAATCTGCACGATGTTGATAAGTGGCTGCTGGTGGAGCGGTACCTGGAAGAACGCGACCAGGCACGCCTGGAGATAAACGGCCGGGACCTCAAGGCGCTGGGGATTATCCCGGGACCTCAGTATAAAGAAATAATGGATGAATTACATGAGTTGAAGCTGGACGGCGTTATTAATGGCCGCCGAGATGAAATCGACCGGCTGAAAATGTGGATAGAGGAAGGAAGGGTCGTAACACAATGAGCCAGACTATATTACAACTCCTGGTCTATTTGCCGGCAGTGCTGATAGCGCTTACTTTTCATGAGTATGCCCATGGCCGGGCGGCGGATTATTTGGGGGACGATACCCCTTATCTGATGGGGCGGCTGACCTTGAATCCTCTGCCCCACATTGACTGGATAGGCTTTATCATGCTGCTGGTGTTTCATTTCGGCTGGGCCAAGCCGGTACAGGTAAATCCCTATCGCTTCAAGAAGGTGGGGGTCAAAAAAGGCATGATGTTTGTGGCTGTAGCCGGTCCTGTGATGAACCTTTTTCTGGCCTTTGTGGCCATGCTCCTGTTGCGATTGGCATCGCCCTTTCAGGGTTCTGAATGGAGCTATTAT
>JAUNBV010000076.1 GCA_030526885.1 Syntrophomonadaceae bacterium | reverse complement strand
AGTTGGCGGGGTCTTTTTGCTCCACCGGGGAGGGGGTTTCAAATACCTTGGCGAAGTTCGGCAGGGCCGGCGTTTCAAGGCTAAGTTGCCGCACCCCCGCCTCGCCCGCCAGCGCTACCAGCAGCAATACCAGCAATATGATGATTAGAATTGTCAGGCGGTTACGCATCATCTTTCCCCCATCTGTTCTACGGCTGGTTGACCACGCCGGTGAACAGCACCTGCTGCCCGCCGTCATAGGTGCGGTCATACAAGATGAACACGAAGGGCCGGTCGCAGATCATCTCGAACGGCTCCGTAGGCATGGGTATCGACTCGGTTTCGGCTACCAGCGCCGTCACCGCCGCCGCGGTAGTGCCCTTTTCATCCACCTTTATCACCGCTTTTTGCACCGCGTCGGACAGCCATACCGGCACATCTTCCTCCACCAGGCCGCCGGTCAGGGGCGCATTGCTCTGGTCAAACAGCGGCACTCCCAGCGCGATCAGGGTTTCCTTCAGCGGCATGACCGGGCTCTCGATCTCGAAGCGCGGCAACAGCAGTTTCCCCGTAGCGAGAATGGAATCCTGCCGGATGCGCTCGAAGTATTCCGGGGTCATGCCCGCCAGCAGCCCCGCCGCGTCGCCGTCGCGCGGCAACAGGATATACAGCCCGCCGCCGCTGGTGAAGGTGAGGGGCATGGCCTGGATAGCGTCGTCTTCGTAATAGACCTGTTCATCGCCTGAACGCAGCATAAAGTCAGCCGTGGCATCGCCGCCCGGGGCGTGGAACACCCCCTCGGTGGTGTTATCGGGGTTGAATTCCCGTCCCCAGCGATCGGCGAAATAGATGGCGTTGGCCACTACGGCTACGGTGTTGTCGGGGTCGAATTGCTGCACGATCTCCGGGATCAGGCCCTCCGTATGGTCGCTGGCCCACTCGTTCACTGCCTGCACCGCCGAGGGCGAGGTAAAGTCCACGCTCATGGCCTGGCCGCGGAAACTATCCATAAAGGCCTGGGCAAAGCTCGGCTTCAGGGTAAGCTGGTCGTTGACAAAGATGGCGTTGGCGATTTTCAGCGGATCCGGCGGCGAGTATTCAGGATCAAGTTTTTCCTGATAGTAATCAGCGGAATCCTTTTCGTACTGTCGCGTCAAATCATACAGCATACGCGAGGCCGCCCGGTTCACGTCCTCCGCGTCCAGCCCCGCCGCCCCCAGCGCCGCCAGCAATTCCTCCCGATACGGCTCCGCCGTGGCGTTGAGCAACGCCGCCGTGGGCAGCCACACCGAATAGGGGGAGCACACAAAGTTTTCGGTGCCCGCCTCCTTCACCAGTTCCGCGCTGAGCCGGAAAGCAAAATCATTAGCGCCCTGGGCCACCGCGGTCAGGTTCGGCTCCTTGACGCCGCGCTCCGGCGCTTCCAACGCTGCGGCTTCCGCCATCAATGTTGGCCAAGATATAGCGTCTGCCGCTTGCGAACCGTCGTTTGGCCCCGTGCACCCCATGATCAGAGCGCCCAATAGAGCCGCCATCACCAGCAATGCCATCGCCCGTTTTCTTTTCATGTCCTTTACCACCTTTCTTAAAGGATGTTATATTTAGTATAATACACCAAAAACCTGCCCGCGCTTTCATATTGCAAGAGTTATTTGCCGCCCGGCATGCGAAAGGGAGGAGACAAAAATAGCCTTGCGCGGCGGTAAGGCTTGACAGCCCCGCACCATAGCCATAGAATAGAGTTGGCGGCATTCTATGGTTATAGAGCGGAGTTGGCCGCATATAGCATTGCAAAGGAAGGGATAGGCTATGGGTGAAATCAGACTGCCGGAGTCCGAGTTGAAGGTGATGGACATCGTGTGGGAACGGGGCGCGGTCAGCGCCAAAGAGGCGGCGGAGCATATGAGCCGCCGGTATGGATGGAAGAAGAACACTACTTATACGGTTTTAAAAAACTTGCAGGACAAGGGCGCGGTGCAGCGACAGGAACCGGGCTTCATTTGCGTACCATTGGTACGCCGGGAGCAGATCGGGCGGTCGGCGGCCAAAAGCTTGCTGAACAGCTTTTATAAAGGCTCGGCGGCGGCCTTGTTTTCATCGTTCCTGGAGGAAAAGGCCATATCCGCCGAGGAGTTGGAGCAGATAAAGGCGATGATCGACAGCAGCGAATGAATACCGGGATGATATGAACGGAGCGGGGCTATGCTTTATCAAGTATTTATAACCACGGCCGGGTTGTCGTTCACCGCGGCGGTGATGGTACTCATCGTGCTGATCATCAGAGGGGCCTGCGCGGCCCCCGGAGGCATGATAGGACGTCAGGCCTTCGTGGTGATGTGGCTTTTGATATTTTGCCGGGCGGCAGTGCCGTTTACCGTTGACGCTAAGGAGTTCAATCCTACCCAATGGCTGTATCAATCGGTGATGCCGGCTGCTACGGTTTACAGTCCGGAACCGTCCAGACCGGCGTCAGGTGGTGAGCCGGGGGCATTTGTAACGGGTACCGTCATGGGTACGGCCGGGGTGCCGGCGTCCGCTCCGGGTACGGTCAAAGACGCGCCCACGGCAGCGGTGGGCTCCGGCGCGGCGGCGGGCGACGCGGTTGCTGCCGGCAGCGGCGATGCTGCTGCGTTGGCCCCGGCGTTTGGGGCGGGTGCGGCCATCAGCGGCGGGGTGCAGTATATGCTGCGCCATTTTTATCTGCTGTGGGCGTTGGTGGCAGCGGTTTTGCTGCTTCTCATAGGGTTTACCTATTTGGCCACCCTGTGGCAGGTGAGGCGGCTCCCGGACTGGGAAGTCCCGGCTGGCGCGGCAGCGCTGCGGGACCGCTTGGAGGTCAGGCCAAAGCCGCGGGTAAAGCGCGGTGTATCCGGCGGCACGGCGGTATACGGCATTTTCCGGCCCATAATCGTGGTGGATGACCGCAATATAGAGCATATAGACCATATCCTGGCCCATGAGCTCATACATATCCGGCAGCACGATAATTTGAAGCAGCTTATCGCCCGTATCGTAATCGCGCTCCATTGGTTCAACCCGCTGCTGTGGCTGGCCGGAAGGCTGATGCAAAAAGATATCGAACTGGCCTGCGACCAGCGGGTCTTAAAAGCCCTGGGCAGCGAGGAAAGAAAGGCGTATGCCGGCGCGCTCTATGACTGCGCCCGGCAGCAAAGCGCAGCGTCGCGCCGGGGTTTTGCTTATTTCGGCACCAATCCCGTAAAGGCGCGGGTGAAAAACGTATTGGCCTTTCGGGGCCGCACGGTCACGGCTCCGGTCATTGCGGCAGCGTTGGCGGTATTTGTGCTGGCGGGATGTATGGCCGACCCCGCAGCGGGCTGGAGAAGGGAGAGCATCCCCGCCGCCGTGCCGTCCTCGGCGGAGGGGGCGATAACCGGTTATGAGGCCGCATACGCCTTTTACCGGCTGCAACTGCCGCACGAGGCGGGGCGTGAAATGGTGGATTATTATCCCGATGAGCAGCGCGTGTATTACATATATAACGAGGCCGACGGCTCCGGTTACGGGCTGGGTTATGCCGACATCGGCAGCGGCAATAATCAATGGCTGTTTACCGGCGCGGGACGGCAGGCCTATGGCCGGCTCCATCTCGCGCGGGGCGTGTTGTACTGTTGTGTCCGGGAACCCGGTGGCGGCAACGCCATCATGGCCTATGACCTTGACCGGCGTGAGGCCGCCGCCATAACGCTTCCGGAAGGCGTGGGCGGGCCGGGGGACGAAGCCCTGTTGTACGGTGACGAGGATTACCTGTGCTGGTATGAAAACGGGGAACTGGTGATATGGCAACCCGGTGCCGGAGCGGGAGGGGTCAGGGTTTTGGCTACCAACGGCGCGCAGGGCTATGCCAATATCCTGGACGGTTATGTGGCCTTGCAGCGGGACGGCGCCGGGCCGGGCGGCGGCACCGACGTGGTGCGCCATGACTTGAGCAGCGGCAATGAATGGAGCGTGGGCAGCGTTTTGCCGGAGACCCGCTCCGTTTACGCCAATAAGGATTATATAGTCTACAAGGAGGACTACCGCCGCGGCGCGGAGATCGCCGTTTACCGCATGGGCGAAGATAAGACGTATCTGTTATGGGACGCGCTTGAAGGGCAGCTGCCGGCGGATGAGTGGGCGGCGCTGAAAAGCCGGGCCTGGGGGATAAATTTGCTGCATGACCGCCTGTTTCTCACCGGAGCCGACAACGCCATATTGTCGGTCAAGCTGGACGACTTCACCCCGCAGGTGATCGCCGATGCGGGCAATCACGGAACCGGCTTCTACGAGGCCAAGGTAGCGGGCCACTGCCTGACGGCAGTGCAGGCCCTGCCGGGCAAGAATAACGGCGACAGCGTGTTGAGCGGCAAAGAACCCGTATTGTTTTACGCCGCCGTGCTGCCGGTATCAGGGTCGGCGAATGAGCCGTCAGTCGATATGTGAAAACGAAGGTAAGCCATATAAACCGGGCATTAAGCCCATGCAAGCAACCCCCTTTTCAAACCATCAAACAAACCCCGGAAGCGGTGTTAAAGCACCGCTCCGCAATTCATGCGCCTCCAAGGAAGCGGGCGTCCCCGGCGGGATAAATGGCGTTAGTTTCCGTATGGCGCGAACATGCGGCGGTTTAAGCGGTAAATGGCCGTTTAAGTAGACTTTGGGGGTGCGGCTGTGTTAAAATCGCCCTGGGCATTACGGCTTAATCATGGCAGCGGCGGGGGCGCAAAGACTTTTGATAGTTTTACAGGCACATGATATACGGAAATCGTTTGGGGCGCATGAGGTGCTGGCCGGAGTGGGCTTGGTTTTGCATGCCCGGGAACGGCTGGGGCTGGTGGGGGTGAACGGTTGCGGCAAGAGTACGCTGCTTAAATGCCTGACCGGGGAACTGGAGCCGGACGGCGGGGAACTGGTGCTGGCCTCCGGCCTGCGGCTGGGCTATATGGCGCAGCAGGGCGATCTCATACCTGCTTTGAGCGCGTGGGACAATGTGATGCGGGCTTATGCGGGGCCGCTGGCGCTGCGGGAGCGCATAGCGGCCCTGGAAGGGGAGATCAGCCGCGCGGCGGAGGAACGTTTATTGGACGAATACGCGCAGGTGACGGCGCTCTATGAACAGATGGACGGCTATAGCTGTGAGAGCAACGCCCGGCGCATTTTGGTGGGCTTGGGATTCGCGGCGGCGGATTTTGAGCGCCCGGCGGCGCAGTTCAGCGGGGGGCAGCGCACGCGGTTGAGCCTGGCCAAACTGCTGGCCTCGGCGCCGGAGGTGTTGCTGTTGGACGAGCCCAGCAACGATCTGGATATCGCTTCGGTGGAATGGCTGGAGGATTACTTGAAAAATTATCCCGGCAGCCTGGTGATAGTATCCCACGACCGCCGCCTGTTGGATCGGGTGTGTACGCATACCGCGGAAATCCGGCGGGGCAGACTGCGCTGTTATCAGGGCAATTACAGCGCCTACCGGCGCAAGCGGGAGAGGGAAGATGAGGCCGAGCGCCGCGCTTATGATAAGCAGCAGGAGGAGATTCGCGCCGCGGAAGAATTCGTGCGCAGGTATAAAGCGGGGGTCAAGGCCCGGCAGGCGCGGGGGCGGCAGAGCCAGCTTGACCGCCTGGAACGGCTGGAGGCGCCGGCACAGGAGTTAGAGCTGCGGCTCAAAGCGTTTAAGCCCCGCCGCCAGAGTGGGGAGATCGTGTTGCAGGCGGAGAATCTGAGCAAATCATATCATGGCCGCCCGGTGTTCGCCGGGGCGGCGCTGGAAATCAGAAAGGGGGAGCGCGTCGGCATCGTGGGGCCCAACGGCAGCGGCAAGACCACGCTGCTAAAGATTTTGCTGGGCGAGCTGGCGCCCGATTCCGGCTGGGCAGAACCCGGCAGCGCGGTGGATATCGCGTATTTTGACCAGGGCTTTGAGGGGATGTCCGGCAGCCACAGCGTATTGGAGGAGGTGCTGGAGCATTCCGCGCTCACCGTGGGCGAGGCCCGCAATTTACTGGGAGCTATGCTGTTTAAGGGCGACGAGGTGTTTCAAAGCCTGGACAGTTTGTCGGGCGGGCAAAAGGCGCGCCTGAAATTGCTCTTTTTAATGCTGTCGGGGGCTAACTGTCTGGTGCTGGACGAGCCTACCAACCATCTGGACATGGAAAGCTGTCAGGCGCTGGAGGACATGCTTAACTCGTGGCCGGGCACCCTGGTCATGGTATCGCATGACCGCTATTTCATGGATAGGCTGATAGGCCGGGTGCTCGCCTTTCAGGCGGGGACCCTGCACAGTTATTTAGGCAATTACAGCGATTTCCAGGCCAAGATGAGCGCCCGACGGTCAGCGGAAAAAGCCGAGGCTTCGGCAGTGAGCAAGTTGCCGGAACGCGAGCGGCAGGAACAGAGACGCCGGCGCGAGCGGCGGCTGAAGAAGTTGGAAGCGCAATGCCTGGCGTGCGAGGAGCAGGTCCACGCGGCCGAAAAGCGCGTGGCCCAATTGGAGGCCATGCTTTCCGACCCCGCCCATTATGGGGATGATGAGCAGCTGCGCCGCTATGGGGAGGAATTTCAGCGCGAACAGGCTGTGTTGGAGCAGCATTTGAACGAATGGGAAGCGGCGGCGCAAGCGTTGCAGGATTACAGGGAAGAAGGAGCACTATGAGCTTTTTACCGATGAGCCGGGATGAGATGAAAGCGCGCGGCTGGGATGAAGCCGACATCATTTTTGTCAGCGGCGACGCCTATGTGGATCATCCCGCCTGGGCGGCGGCTATTTTAGGCAAATTTTTGGAAGCGCACGGCTTTCGGGTGGGCGTTATCGCCCAGCCGGACTGGCGGCGGAAGGATGATTTCATGCAGCTGGGCCAGCCGCGCCTGTTTTTTGCGGTTTCCGCCGGCAGTATGGACAGCATGGTCAACCATTACAATTCCGAGCGCCGCCCCCGCCGCGAGGACCTGTTTTCCCCCGGCGGGCAGACCGGCCTGCGCCCCGACCGCGCCACTATCGTCTACTGTAATCGCCTGCGGGAAGCGTTTCCCGGCGTACCGCTGGTCATCGGGGGCGTGGAGGCCAGCCTGCGCCGCCTGGCTCATTACGATTATTGGGACGATAAGCTGCGACGCTCTATCCTGCCGGACAGCCGGGCCGATTTGCTGTCCTACGGTATGGGAGAATACAGCCTGTTGGAAATCGCCCGCCGCCTGAAAGCCGGCAAGGAAATGCGCCAGCTTACCAATATCCCCGGCACGGTGCGCACGAGCGCCGTCAAGCCGGCGGAGGCGGTTGAACTCCCCTCCTTTGAGGAATTGAGCGCCGACCGCGAGGCTCTGGCCGCGGCCACCAAAACGGTTTATGAGCACAACAACCCCTATAGGGCGCGGCCGCTGGCGCAGCGCCATGGGGAGCGCTGGGTGGTGCAGAATCCGCCGCCCCTGCCGCTGACCACCGAGCAGATGGATTTCATCTATGCGCTGCCCTTTGAACGTAAAGCCCACCCCCGCTATGACGCCGCCGGCGGGATACCGGCCCTGCGCCCGGTACAATTTTCCATACTTACGCATCGCGGCTGTTTCGGGGGTTGTGCCTTTTGCTCCATCGGCCTGCATCAGGGACGCTTTATCCAGAGCCGCAGCGTGCAGTCGATAATAGCGGAGGCGCAGGGCTTCACGCAGCACGAGGATTTTCGCGGCAGTATCCCCGACCTGGGAGCGGCCTCGGCCAATATGTACGGTATGCAAGGCCGGCAACCGGAACGCTGTGCCGAATGTACGCGCGTGAGCTGCCTGTATCCGCGCCTGTGTACCAACATGGACCCCGACCCCTCCCCCTCGCTGCGCCTGTGGCGGGCCATGCGCGGCATAAAGGGCATCAATCACATCCGCGTAGCTTCCGGCGTGCGCTACGATCTCATCCTGGCCGATCCCACCGGGCAATACCTGTATGAGCTGTGTAAATATCATGTGGGCGGGCAGTTAAAGGTGGCGCCGGAGCATGTGGCGGCCAATGTCACCCGCGCCATGGGCAAGCCCGGAGTGAAGGAGTACGAGAAGTTTGTCGGCAAATTTGCCGCGGTCAGCCGCCGGGTGGGTAAAGAACAATATCTGATACCGTATTTTATCGCCGCCCATCCCGGCTGCGGGCTGGAGGAAAGCCTTGAACTGGCTGAATTTGTACGCGACCATCTGCACTTTCAACCCGAGCAGGTGCAAAATTTCACCCCCACCCCCATGAGTATCGCCACCGCGATGTATTACAGCGGGCTGAGCCCCCACAACGGGCAGCCGGTGTATGTGCCCCGCGGCGCGGAGGAACGGAAACAGCAGCGCGCTTTGTTGCAGACGCGAGCGGCCGGTAATGAGCAGGCGGTGAAGGACGGGCTCAAAGCCCTGGGTCGCGAGGAACTGGCGCGGGGCAGCCGCCAGGCGCTGTTGCCCCGCGCGGGCAAGCCCACGCGCCGCAGCCGCAAAAAATGAAAAGACGGGAATGGGCATGTAAGCAAAGCGCCACTATATACGTAATTGTGGGCAGATGTTATAATATCTTCTAATTTAGATAAAAATGGAGGCTTAGCCTAAGCCATGGCCGCGAAAAAAAGAGAGACCAAGGACGATTTGGGATACATAAACCGGGATTCGGGCGGAAAGAGACGCAAGCTTAACTACAAAGGCATCGCCATTCTGGCGATAATACTGCTGCTGGCGGGCGGCGGCGGCTGGTATGCGTATCGACAGATATTCACGCCCCAGATGGGCTCATCCCTGCCGGTATTCGACGAGGACTTGCTCGCCAAGGACCACACCATCGACATCCTGCTGATGGGCATGGATGCGCGCGGCAATGAAACGGTAGGCCGCACCGACACCATGATGCTGCTTAGCATTCACGAACGCGATAAGAAAGCGGCGCTCATCTCCATCCCCCGCGATACCATCGTGAAGAACTCCAAGGGCCACAACTCAAAGATCAATGCGCTGAACGTCACCGAGGATGCGGAATCGGCCTGCCGCGCGGTCAGCGAGCTGCTGCATGTGAATGTGGATCATTATGTGCTGGTAAATTTCGACGGCTTCGCGGCCTTGATCGATATTCTGGGCGGGGTGGATTTCAATGTCCCCGCCGCCATGTACCACTGGGACCCCAACCCCGAACTGACCATCGACATCAAGGCCGGGCAGCAGCACATGGATGGGAAGACGGCGCTGAATTATGTGCGTTTTCGCGGCACTCCCTCCCGCGATATTGGCCGGGTACAGCGCCAGCAGGAATTCCTTAACGTCCTGTTCGACGAGCTGATGCAGGCCAAGACCATCAAAAAACTGCCCGCCATGGCGGCGGAGATGTATGATTATGTG
>JAUNBV010000075.1 GCA_030526885.1 Syntrophomonadaceae bacterium | reverse complement strand
AAATGCGCGGTGGAAAACATGGCGGGGCTGGCCAGCCGGGTCAACTATGATGCGGTACCGGGCTGCATTTTCAGCTTCCCGCCGGTGGCGGCGGTGGGGCTCACCGAGGAAGCCGCGCGCGACCGGGGCATTGCTTACCGTAGCGGTAAATTTTTGTTTGCCGCTAACGGCAAAGCCGTGTGCATGGGCGAGACCGATGGATTTGTCAAAGTGCTGACCGATGAAGAGCAGCGCGTAATCGGAGTTCATATCATCGGACCGCACGCTTCCGATCTCATTCTGGAAGGCACGCTGATGGTGCAGCGGCAGATGACCATAGAGCAAGTGGCGGAGGCCGTCCATCCCCATCCCACTCTGGGCGAAGCCCTGCAGGAAGCGGCGTTGGACTCCATCGGCCAGGCCATTCATCTCCTGCCCCGCAAAAAGAATACAACACAATCGCCATAAACCGTGGTATTATTAATATAACATTATGTGCCGGGAAATGAGGTGTTATGCCTCATTTCCGGATTTAATGACAACAAATCGCAAGGAAAGAGGATGTGAAGAGATGGATCAGCAGATTGCCAACCTTATCGAGGCTGAGTACAGACGGCAGAGCGACGGGCTGGAGATGATCGCCTCCGAGAATTTTGCCAGCCCGGAGGTTATCCGCACTATGGGCAGCGTGCTCACCAGCAAATATGCGGAAGGTTATCCCGGCAAGCGTTATTACGGCGGCTGTGGTATCGTGGATCAGGTGGAGCAGATCGCTATCGACCGCGCCAAGGAACTGTTTAAGGCGGACCACGCCAATGTACAGCCGCATTGTGGCGCCAACGCCAATCTGGCCGTGTTTTTTGCGGCTCTCAAGCCCGGCGATCAAGTGTTGGGCATGGACTTGAGCAATGGCGGACATCTGTCCCACGGTTCTTCCGTTAATATCTCCGGCAAATACTTTAAGGTGGATTCCTACGGGGTGGACGCCAACGGTTTTCTGGACTATGACGAGCTGGAGGCCAAGGCTCTGGAGCTTAAGCCCAAGATGATTATAGCCGGCGCGTCCGCCTATCCCCGGGTCATAGACTTTCGCCGGTTCAAGGAAGTGGCGGATAAAGTCGGCGCGCTGCTGATGGTGGATATAGCTCATATTGCCGGGCTCATCGCCGGTGGGGTGCATCCCTCTCCCATCGAGTATGCCGATTTTGTGACCTCCACTACCCATAAGACCCTGCGCGGGCCTCGCGGCGGCTTGATCCTGTGCCGGGAAGAATGGGCTAAAAAAGTGGACAGCGCTGTTTTCCCCGGCACTCAGGGCGGGCCGCTGGAGCATATAATCGCCGCCAAGGCGGTGTGCTTCTACGAAGCCATGCAGCCCGAATTTGCCGTATATCAGCAACAGGTAGTGAAGAACGCGGCGGTGTTGGTGGAGGAAATGATCAAGCGCGGCTTTAAGATCGTATCCGGCGGCACCGACAACCACCTGTTTTTGGTGGACCTGACCAATATCGAAGAAATGACCGGCAAAAAGGCGCAGGCCATTTTGGAGGAAAACGGCATTACCATCAACAAAAACACCATCCCGGGCGAGACCCGCAGCCCGCAGGTAGCCAGCGGTATCCGCGTGGGCACTCCGGCGCTGACCAGCCGCGGCATGAAGGAAGCGCAGATGTGCGTCATCGCCGATCTGTTTTATAAAGTATTGTTTGAAGAAGGACGGCACGAGGAAGAAGTGCGCTCCGCGGTAGCGGCGCTGTGCCGGGAATTCCCGCTGTATCCCATGCCTTAAACACATTAAAGGGCGGCTTGCAGGTTCAGGGGGTTTAACTATGATCTACATCGATAATCCCGCCACCGATCCCACCTGGAATCTGGCTTTGGAGGAATACCTGCTCAGCCGGAAGGCCGAACTGGGAGATATTCTGTTGCTGTGGCGCAATGAGCCATCGGTCATCATCGGGCGGCATCAGAACGCCATGGAGGAAGTCAACACGGAATACGTGCGCGAGCATGGCATAAGGGTGGTGCGGCGGCCCTCCGGCGGCGGCGCGGTTTATCATGATCTGGGCAACGTGAATTTCAGCTTTATCGTGCATGACAGCGGAGTGATGCTGAATTTCCAGCGTTTCACCGCGCCGGTAATCGCGGCCTTGCGCGCGATGGGAGCCGATGCGCGGGATGAGGGGCGCAACGACATCAGCATAGACGGGCGAAAGGTTTCCGGCAATGCCCAATACCGGCAGCAGGGGCGCGTGTTACATCACGGCACCCTGCTTTTTGCCACCGACCTCGCCGCCATGGAACAGGCCCTGAGCGTCAGCGGGGATAAGCTACAGTCGCGCGCGGTGAGTTCCGTGCGCAGCCGGGTGGCCAATATTTCGGAGTTTGTGGATTCCGCCATCGACGTGCTGCAATTTCGGGACATCCTGCTGCAAAGCATTGCCGGGCCCGATTGTAAGCGCTATGTGCTGACCTTGCGGGATAAGGACGCCATCGCCGCGCTGCGGGATGAAAAGTATCGCCGCTTTACCTGGAACGTGGGGCAATCGCCGCCCTTTGAACTGCGCCGGCGGCGGCGTTTTGATTGGGGCACGCTCGACATACGGCTCAACGTGCGCCGGGGCACCATCAGCGAAATCAGGTTTTACGGCGATTATTTCAGTATCGGCGAGCCCGACGCGCTGGCCGCGCGGCTGACGGGAGCGGACTACGAAGCGGAAAGCCTGGCCGCCATCATCAGCGAAGCCGAAGTAAAGACATGTTTCCCGCAGCTCACCAAAGCGGAGTTTTTATCCCTGCTGCTCAACCTAGACCAGGGCGGCGAGCCCGAGACGGGCGGCGGGGGAGACACTAACCCCACGGTTAAAGAAGAAAAAGAAGGAGATATATGATGCTGTTTAATATGGAGGAGAGGGAGCGGCCGTTGCGGGTGACCTGGCTGAAAGGGCGCACCGGTGCGGTGCTGGACCACACCAATCTGGGCGTGTGGCGGCTGGATGATGAACGCTGCCTGCTCATCGACAGCAGCAACGGCAGCGCCCGTATCGCTAAAATAGCCGCCGCGCTGGAGCGGGAAGGGCTAAAGATCGCGGCGGTCATAAACACCCACGGCCATGCCGACCATTGCGGCGGCAACGCTTGGCTGCAAGCCAATGTGGGCTGCCCGCTGTTTACCTCCGAGGAAGCTTCGCTGCTGGTGGAATACCCTATATTGATACCTTCGCAGATATTTTCCGCTTATCCGCCGCGCATCCTGACCAACCGCTTCGTGACCCCGGAGGCCAGCCGGGTAGCGGGGAAGCTGCCGCCCGGCCCGTTCGTATTTGAAAACACCGAATTTGAAATCATTTCCCTGCCCGGCCACAGCCACGGACACATCGGCATCCGCACCCCGGACGATATCGTGTTTACCGGTGACGCGCTTATCACCGAAGAAGTGCTGGAAGTCAACCGCATGATGGTGATTCTGAATTTAGATGAATTCCTGGCCACCCTGGAACGGGTGGGGGAGCTGAAAGCCGACCTGTTCGTTCCCGGCCACGGGGAGCCCTTTGGCGACCCCGCGCGGTTGGCGGCAGTAAACTTGGATTTTGTAAACGGGATGCTGGACCTGCTGCTGCAGCACTGCGCCGTGCCCCGCACCCGCGAATACCTGATGAAAGAGCTGATAAAGCGCTACGGCATGAGCATGAACAGCACCCAATACTACCTGCTTTTAGCCACCCTCTCCGCCTGCCTTTCCGGCCTCACCCGGCAGAAACGGATGCAGCTAAAGTATGCGTCCGAGGAAATCGTGTTCATAAAAAAATAGCTTAATATGGACCGTTTTTACACCAAGTTGCCGAACTTGCCACCAAGGGTTATGAGGACAAATTAGAAGGGATGTTGGCATTTCTCCGCCTTCATCCCCAACTTGCGGGAAACGCTATGTTTAAATCCGCCGCACATTCACACCGTCATTTCCTTAATTATGCTGGCTTTTCAGAGGATTTATCTATATACTTACCATAGAGTTATAACAGCTCGGGCGCGGTTGCTTATCGACCGAGACGTTCTCATAGCGGAGGTTTTTCCCACTGATGAAGGATGAATTCGATAATAAAAAACTACGCAACATGGAAATCATCTGGCATTTGACCGATGCTTTGCATAAGTCTAATAATCTTTATGAAATCCTGGACAATGCTTTTACGCAGGCTATGCTGGCCACCAATTCGGAGTCGGCTACCCTATGGTTACGGGATGAAGCGGCCCTTTGTCTGTATCCGCATATGGCATACGGCCCGAATGCCAACGCTTTGCAGGGAATAAAGCTGAAAATGGGCGAAGGCATAGCCGGTTGGGTAACGGAAAACCGGGAGCCGCAGATCGTCCATGATACCCAGCAGGACCAGCGTTGGAGCCAAAGAGTGGATACGGCCACCGGTTACATTACCCAAAGCATATTGTGCGTGCCTTTGATAACCAAGCAATCTACCTGGGGCTGTTTGCAGTTTATCAATAAGCTTAATGACGGCCGTTTTGACCTTGACGACCTGGCACTGGCAACCGATATGGCCGCTTTGATCGCCATATCGATGGAAAAGCAGGGTCTTCCCTGGCAGCAGGAAATCGACCGGGAGTTGCTGGTCCGTTTTGAAAACGTCAGTAAGGCTTATAGCATGGGCGATGTTCGGGTCGATGCGCTCAAGGACATAACGTTTGAAATCTATGAGGGCGAATTATTAGTTATCTTGGGGCCCAGCGGTTCGGGTAAAACCACGCTTTTAAACTTACTGGGCGGCATGGATCAAGCCAGCGGCGGCCGGGTCTGGTTTCAGAACCGGGATTTGACTAAGGCCGACGATAAGGAATTGACCTCCTACCGGCGGCGTGAGGTGGGCTTTGTTTTTCAATTTTACAACCTGATTCCCGACTTGACCGTGGGTGAAAATATTGAAATCGTAGCCGATTTGGTCGCGCAGCCGTTGGAAATTGACGAAGTTTTGACCGAAGTGGGTTTAAAGCATAAAAAGGATAGCTTTCCTTCCCAACTGAGCGGAGGGGAACAGCAGAGAGTCTCCATTGCCCGTGCGCTGGTAAAGAAGCCCCGGCTGTTGTTGTGTGATGAGCCTACCGGCGCGCTGGATGATCAGACCGGCAAGATGATACTGGTCTTATTGGAAACCATTGCCCGCAAAACCGGCGGCACGGTGGCTATAGTTACGCATAATAACGCCATTACACCGATGGCGGATCGGGTGCTGAAAATGCGCAATGGGCAAATAGTGGAGATAATCAGGAATTATTACCCTGAACCGGCTAAGGATTTGGTTTTTTGATGCACAAAAAGTAAAGCGAAGCTATTATTTATCAGGATAGGAGGTAACTGATTTTATCGCCTTTTATAAGAGGCCGCTTAAAATCGGGCTTATTATGCAGCGAAAAATAATTTTGGGAACCGTACTCTTAATCATTATTGCGGTGAGCGCATACTTGCTTCATAGCCGGGGCGAACCGGGCGTAGCGGCAGTAGCCGTACAGCAAGGCGATATAAGAGAGACCCTGGAGGAGACCGGTTACATACAAGCGGCGGAAGAATTCGCCGTACAAGCCCTGGAATCAGGGCGCATTGTGGAGATTCACACTCCAAGGGGTGAGGCGGTCCAAGCCGGCCAAGTGCTTTTTACCCTGCAAAACCTGGAGCTGGACAGCCAGTTTGCCGCCCTTGACGAACGTATTGCCGCCACTCGGACGGAAATGGAGGCGCTGACGCTCGAATATCAGACTACCGAGCTGAGCTGGCAAAAAGCCCGGGACGATTTGCAGCGCCAGGAAGAACTGCTGGCCGCCGGGGCCATAAGTCAGTCTGATTATGAAATAGCGTTAAACAAAGCGGATATATTGGAAGCCTCGCTCAATTCCCAGCAGGATATGGCTCAAAGTATCCAAAACCAGTTGCTTTCACTCGGCTCACAGCGCGAGGAGCTGGCCAAGAAAGCGCAGCGGCTGAGCATTACCTCCCCCTTAGATGGGGTTTTGCAAGTTGTAAATGTCAAGGCAGGCCAATTGGTAAGCCAGGGGGAGAGTCTGGCCCAGATAGCGGCAGCGGACGATTTGGAGGTCAGGGTCGATGTCCTGTCCGAAGATATGGGGCAGGTAGCATTGGGGCAGGCGGTCGAAGTGCGCAACGCCTCTTTAAGCCAGCCCCTAACGGGGAAAATTACCGAGATTTATCCTGCCGCCCATGAAGAATTGTCATCCTTGGGGGTAGTGCAGCGCCGGGTGACCGTAATCGCGGCTTTGGATGAAAGCGCCTGGCTGCAACCGGGATATGAAGTAACGGTAAACATAATTACCGCCGCGAAGACCTCCGTTTTGCTTTTGCCCCGGGAGGCGGTTTTAATCACCGGCCCGTCCACGGGAGAAGTAAACCGGATAATGGCCGGTAAGGTGGTCAAGCAGCAGGTGGAGCTGGGACTAAAGAATCAAGCCGAGGTGGAGGTCGCGTCCGGGCTTCAGCTCCAAGACTTGGTCATTCAAGACGCCAGCTTGCACTGGGAGGAAGGCAGCCGCGTTAAGGCGGTCACCAATAATGATTAGGGCCGCTTTTACCGGCGCGGGCTATAACTGAGGTAAACAGCTATATGGGCGTTTTATGGCGAAAAAAGCTTTTTAATACCCTGCGATCTACTTGGCGGCAAGCCATTGCCCTGATGGCGGTAGTGGTGATCGTGGTAACCTTGTTTGTAGGCATTAATAACGCCTATATCAATATAGAACAATCGATGGATGATTTTAACCGGGAGTACGGTTTTGCCGATTACTATTTTCAGGTTATAAAAGCGCCGGAAAGCGTGCAAAAAACCATTGCCGATATCCCCGGAGTTTTACAGGTCAACGGCCGCATCCAGCAGGATGTTCAGCTAATCCAGGCCGATAGCAGCCGCATCCTGACTGGCCGCTTGACCAGTTATGCCCTGCCGCTACAGGACAATATCAATCGGCTCTATCCCCTTAAGGGACAGCTTTTTGATGAAGGAGCCGGCAATTCCTACATCCCCGTGCTGGTAAACCAATACTTTGCCGACAACAATAATTTTGAACCGGGTGACCCGCTTAAAGTGATTACCGGGGAAACCGTTTGCGACCTGACGATAGCCGGAACCGCCATCAGCCCGGAGTTTCAGTCCATATTCCTCGATGCTTTCAATATTCATGAAGGCTATAGCCTCGGTATTATTATGATGGCGCAAGATGATGCCCAGAAAATCTTGCGCATGGGCGGGCAAATAAACCAGATACTACTGGAGCTGGCGCCGGGCGCTGACGAAAAGCTGATTCGTCATGAAGTGGCCCGGATTTTGGAGCCTTACGGCCTTTTGCACGACTACCCGCAAAGCGATCATTTGGGTGAACGCAGTATGCGTAGTGCGCTGGAGACCCTAGGCAAAGCCACCTTCTTTTTGCCCTATCTGTTTTTAGTGGTATTATTGCTGTTTTTGTTTGTGCTGTTGAAACAAATCATTATGGCGCAACGCCCTCAGATCGGAATTATGAAGGCCTTGGGCTATGATAATAGCGCCATCATGAAATTCTTTGCCCTATATGCCCTGGTAGTCACCTCAACGGGCACAATTTTGGGGATTGCCGCCGGATATTATCTCTCCCATTTCCTTAGCCTCGTCTTTGCCCAAAGCTATAATCTGCCCTATATTGTGGGTGGTTTTGATGGCGGGGTCATAATCAAAGCCATTCTGGTTTGCACTTTGAGCGGGGTCATGACCGCTTTGCTGACCACCAAACAGGTAACCGCCATTGAGCCGGCGGAAGCTATGAAACCCCCTAAACCCCCCATTGCCAATATTTCTTCCCTGGAACGGTTTGCTAAGACATGGAAGGCGCTCCCCGGTTCCTGGAAGATGACCTTTCGCTCCATAGGGCGGAATAAAAGCCGATTTATCATTACCACCTTAAGCGTCACCTTTACCATTATGCTGCTGCTGACCGTGCTTTGTTATTCCGATTCCGAAGATAAGATGCTGGGGCGCATGTATGGCATCGATAACTCTTATGACTATATGGTGTGTTTCTCTACGCTGCTCAATAAAAACGACTTTTCGGCCTGGCGTCAATGGGACGAGATAGAAAAACTGGAGACCATCACCAACCTGCCGGTGACCTTTGCGGCGCCCGGTGCGGATAGCGACAACCGCCTGGCCGAGGAAGGCCTGATAATCGGCCTGGACCCCGCAACCACCATGAAAAGCATTTATAATACCCGGTTGGAACAGATAGCGGTTCCCGAATCCGGTATTTTGCTCAGCCAAAAAACAGCCGAAAAATTAAACTTAAAAACCGGGGATATGGTGGTGATTGAAACCACTCTGGGCACCGGCCGGGAACAAACCACCGAGCTTAAAATCGTGGGCCTGGCCAAACAATATGCCGGCACCTGTTCCTTCATATCCAGCCGGCAAATGGATGGGCTTTTACATGCCAGCAACGTATGCAATACAGTTTTGCTGCAAGCGGACGCCGGCGATGAAGCAATACTTTTCAGCCATTTGGAAAATGTGCCGAAGATAGAAAACCTGCTGATTGCCCGGGAGCAAAAAGACGTGGCGCAAAAGGATACGGCCGGGCTGAATGCCGTAACCATGGTAGTGATGGCCGGCGCATTCTTGATGGGTTTCGCCCTGATATATAATACCTCGGTGATGATGTTTAGCGAACGGCAAAGGGAGTTAGCCGCCTTAAAGGTGATGGGAGTCAGCAACCGAAGTATGGCAAGTTTCTTGTTCAATGAACTGCTGCTGAGTTTGCTGCTGGGCATTATCTTGGGCGTCCCCTTGGGCCGGCTGGTAGGGGAGTATTATATCAACTCCCTGGAATACGATTATATAAGCTACCCGTTTGCGATGGAAACCTCGACCTATATTACCGCCGTCGCCTTGGCCGCAGGCTTTGTCCTTATCGGCCATGGGCTGGCTATGCTGCGCTTAAAGAAACTCGATTTTATAGATATCCTGAAAAACCGGGATTAATCGTAAAGGCGCGGCGGGTTAATGATTTAATCTACTTATCCACAGGCGGACGTTCAACGAATACGACATGGATGTCGTTTTTGAGTTATTCACAGGCCCTGGAACTGCCGGCGCTGCCCGTGCCCGAGGGGGAGGGGTTGGGGGCAAAGGGGCGGCGGCGCAGGATTGGCCGGGTCATGGCAGCAGGCGGTGGAGCAGGGAGGAGTAATAGGCTTGCCGGTGGTGATGCGCGGCGGAAAAGCGCCCGGGGATGCGCGGCGGGCCGATGTGGAACTTGGTTCCCACATGGCGGTAGCCCATGATGGCGAAGGGGATCTTGGTCACGATATCATTGCCGTTTTCCACGCGGAT
>JAUNBV010000213.1 GCA_030526885.1 Syntrophomonadaceae bacterium | reverse complement strand
ATAATCACAATATATTTGCGGTTTAAGGTATAACCATGCCCCATATTATCGCCTCTCCCCTCTTTACCGTGGTCCTTATGGCCGTATATTGAATACATATTATTTTTTTAAAAAATTATGTCTTGCCGTCAGGTTTTGCGTTATACTGATAGCGGTCAAGATTACATTATACAAATATCAAAGGGGGAGTATGTGTTGTTTAAGAATTATGAGGAGATGAAAAAATACTGCCAAGACCATGCGGTCGAGATGATCGACTTCAAAATGGTCGATCTTATGGGGAGATGGCGTCACCTGACCATTCCCGTCGCGCGCTTTACCCCTGATACCATGAAGTACGGTATCGGCTTTGACGGTTCCAACTACGGTTTTGCTCCCATCGAAAAGAGCGATATGGTGTTCATCCCCGACGTTACCAGCGCGGCGGCCGATCCCTTTGCCACCGTCAAGACCATAAACATGATCGGCGATGTGTATACCATCTCCCAACCGCACAATATCCCCTTTGACCAATATCCGCGCAATGTAGCCAAAGCCGCCGAAGCCTATATGCGCTCCGAGGGTATCGCCGACGAGATGCGAATCGGTCCGGAATTTGAATTCTACATCTTTGACCATGTCAGCTATCAGGCGCTGCCCCACGATTGCGGCTATACCATCGACGCCGAACAGGCCATATGGAACAGCGGGGACAACGAATATCAGAACCTGGGCTTCAAAGTCCCGCTCAAGGGCGGCTACCACATCGGCCCGCCGCAGGACGTCTTGTACGACCTGCGCTCCCGTATGTGTATGCTGATGGAAGAAAACAATATCCCGGTTAAATACCACCACACGGAAGTAGGCGGCTGCGGTCAGATGGAGATCGAAGTGGAGTTTGCCGGCATGAGCGAGATGGCCGACCGGACCATGATGACCAAATACCTCATCCAGAACCTGGCCTTCCAGGAAGGCAAATCCGCCACCTTCATGCCCAAGCCCCTGCCGGGCGAGGCCGGCAACGGGTTGCACGTGCATATGCACCTGTTCAAAAAAGGCAAGCCCCTGTTTTATGATGCCGCAGGCTACTCCCAGCTCAGCAAGCTGGCGTTAAACTTTATCGGCGGCTTGCTCAAGCATTCCGCCGCCCTGCTGGCTTTCACCAATCCCAGCACCAACTCCTACAAGCGTCTGGTACCGGGCTATGAAGCCCCGGTGAGCGTATGCTTTGCCACCGCCAACCGCAGCGCCGTAATCCGGGTACCGGCTTACGCCAAGACCCCGGAAACCAAGCGCTTTGAATTCCGTTCCAGCGACGCTACCGCCAACCCCTATTTTGCCTACGCCGCCATGCTGATGGCCGGTTTAGACGGCATCAAAAACGATATCGACCCCACCAAGGAAGGCTTTGGGCCGTATGATGTCAACCTCTACAACCTGTCCCCCCGGGAGCAGAAAAAGATTAAGGCCCTGCCCCGCAGCCTGGATGAAGCGCTGGACGCGCTGGAAAAGGATAAAAACTTTTTGCTGGCCGGAGGCGTTTTCCCGCAGCGCCTCATCGACATCTGGATCGCCGCCAAGCGCAAGGAAGCCCGCAGCGTGAGCGACTTCCCGCACCCGCTGGAATACCAGATGTATTACGACCTGTAAAAGCGACCCGGGCCGGGCGCGCCCCGGCGCTCCCGGCCCGCTTGATAGGGCACATGAGAT
>JAUNBV010000212.1:350-1692 GCA_030526885.1 Syntrophomonadaceae bacterium | reverse complement strand
TTACCAGCAAGCCGGGGGAAGATCCTTCGGCTGCGCCTCAGGATGACAATATAAGAGGTCAGGATGACACTAGAGGGGTTGCGCCTCAGGATGACACAAAAAGAAGATTGCTGGATGACACGGGGCGGCTGGCGCAATGCAAGGAGGTGCGGCATGATAATACCTAAGACGGTGACCTTAGCGGAAGTGAGGGAGTGGCAGAGGCAGGGCTATGGGGAGAAAAGGATAAGATCCTTCGTCGCTGGCGCTCCTCAGGATGACAACGAAGCCGCAACGCCGCATAGCGGTGCCTATGAGCGCTCTAGGGAGCGGTGGCTGTACGCCACGCCGAAGCCCTGGGCGCGGCCTATCGTGGCAATAGTCCGCTGGATATTGCGCCGGACAGTAAAGACAAAGGCACTATAACCGTGGGACGGGCAAGGAATTGGACAAAAGAGGAAGATACTCTCCTTGCTGAAAACTGGGGTCACATGTCGGTGCCGGGCCTTTGCAAGAAACTCAACCGCACCAAAAATGCCATTATGGTACGAGTGCAAAGGCTCGGCCTCCCGCCCTACTTAGAAGCCGGGGAATATATAACCCTCAACCAACTCTTGATAGCTGTTACCGGTACAAACTCTGCTTACTCTTACAAAATGACAAGCTGGGTAAAGAACCGTGGTCTGCCGGTACACAACAAGCGCAACAATCAACGCACATGGCGAGTGGTCTACATAGATGAGTTTTGGGAATGGGCAGAAAAGAACCGCGCCTTCCTCGACTTCTCCAAGATGGAGCCTCTTGCCCTTGGGAAAGAGCCGGACTGGGTAGCCGATCAGCGGCGCCGCGACTATCACGCTTTCGCTCACCAGCGAAAAGACCCGTGGACGCCGGCAGAAGATAACCGCCTGCTCCACCTGCTACGGCAGTATAAATATAGCTGGTCTGAGATAGCCAGGCTGATGAACCGCTCCGCTGGAGCCATACAAAGGCGCTGTTGCGACCTCGGCATCAAAGAGCGCCCCATAAAGGCCAACAACCATAATCCTTGGAGCGATGCCGACTTTGAAATCCTGGCTGACGGTATCAAAAATGGCCTCAGTTATACGGACATTGGCGATATGGTGGGCCGGTCGGAGAAAGCCGTCCGCGGCAGGGTCTATGAAACTTACCGCACCGAGAACGCCGACAAGGTACGCGCCATGATGGGCGATGGTGCATGGGGCGCAGGAAAACCATCTCTCACCGTGTGGGATAAACGCTGCAAAGCCGCCGTCAGGAGAGACTTATCCGCTTTGGTCGGCCTTATCAAGATTTACCGCAACACCTTGGAATTTGGTGAGTTCTGGCAACGGCAAATGTG
>JAUNBV010000212.1:0-340 GCA_030526885.1 Syntrophomonadaceae bacterium | reverse complement strand
CAGGCAATTGATGTCATTTTTCCAAAATAGTGCGACGAATGTGTTGAATTCCAACGGATTCAACCCCAGTATTGCCGACAGTGCGGAGCTACGATTATTGACCGGGAGTATATCAAATGGCGGCTATGTGATAAGTGTCGAAAATCAAGACAGCGGCAGTATTTCAGAAAAATCGCTGCCCTAGGTGCTCGCAAAGAAGAAATCGAGGAGGAGCTAAAATGAAAAAATGCGCTATATGCGGGAAACCCATATCTTCCGGCGCGGTGGTGTGCCGGGATGAGCTGCCGCATATCAAGGAGCTGCTTGAAGCCGAGGAACAGGGGCGGCTGGTGGTGCTGGT
>JAUNBV010000074.1 GCA_030526885.1 Syntrophomonadaceae bacterium | reverse complement strand
CATTCGTAAGCAAGATGATGCAAGTATTCAACCGCTTCTCGGCGGATAGTAATTTGGATCTGTGTAAAGAGTTCACCAGCGAAGAATACGAAGCCTTTATGGCGGAGAACCCGGATCTGACTGCGGCGAAAGACAAAGATGGCAACATCATAGGCTTTACCTTTGAAGTAACCATGGGTCGGGGAACCAGCACCGTGCTGGAGAGTCTGCCACTGTCACAGCATTATGGGTATTCCGTTGAACAGACTGCTGGCGGCGGAAATCAGAGCAACAGCGGCAACACGGTTGCGGCAGCCGGAACTCTGGTAAAAGCAGAAGGCACGATTACAGTGACATTCACCAATGCCTATGGTAACAGCAGCAGCAGCGGCGGCGGCAACAGGCCTGGTCCTACGGTAACTCCGATTCCTGATCCGGAGCCTGCCCCCGAGCCTGAGCCTGAGTCGGTAGAAATCGAGGAAGAAGAAGTTGCTCTGGGCCCCGCACCGGTGATTGTTGAAGAAGAAGAAGAAGTGATAATGGAAGATGAAGTGCCGCTGGCTGCGACCGGCGGAGGAAGCGAAACCGGATTTGCGGTACTGGGTATGCTGGCTATGCTGGCCGGGCTGCTGCTGAAACGCAAAGACCGCAAAGCGGATTCGATCTAAGTTAACCCCGTAACCCCGTAAACCGGAAATGAGTGTTTGATATCATTATATCCCTCCCTTCCTTCATGGCCCGCGCCGGAGTCTCCCCACTCCAGCGCGGGCTTTTTATTAGTAATCAAATTAATAAATGCTTGACATTCTTGTGACCGATTTCTTATAATCACAATAAGGAATAAAATAATACCATGGGCGAAGTATCCCTTGAAGGGAGTGGGGCGTAATGGCGGAGCAGTATGGTACGGAATTGCTGAAGATACAAACCTTCGGCAGTTTCAGTATGGAGTATAAGGGGGATGTGCTTTCTAACGACAAGCAGCGTTCCAAGCAGTTGTGGTTGCTCTTGGAGTATATGATCGTGAATCGTTTTAATGAAATCACGCTCGAAAAGCTGGATGACGTGCTATGGCGGGATAATGATATCGACAATCTGGCCGGTGCGCTGAAGAATCTGATATACCGGCTGCGCAATATGCTGGGTGCGGTGGGGCGCACGCCGGAGAGGGAATACATAGTGTCGCGCCACGGCTATTATGCCTGGAATAATGATATACCTTGCATCGTGGATTCGGAGGAAATGCTGGAACTGTACCGGCGGGCCAATCTCTTTGAGACTTTCAATGAGGAGGCGCTGGATTGCTATCTGCGCGCCATCGATTATTACAAGGGCGATTTTTTGAGCAATAACGCTTATGAGGAATGGGTGGTGCCGATGAGCGCCTATTACCGCAATATCTATTTTGATTGCGTGTATAAGGCGTGTAATTTTTTGATGGAGCTGGGACGCTTTGACGAGGTGGACCGGGTGTGCTCGCAGGCTATCATCATCGGCCCCTTTGAGGACCGGGCGCATGTGATGAAGATGCGGGCGCTGGTGCAGTCGGGCAAGCACAGCGCGGCGCTGAGCCATTATGAGTATGTGACTTCCCTGTATTATAAGGAGCTGGGCATTAAGCCTTCCGATGAAATCAGGGCTATTTATTCGGATATCGCGAAGCAGACTAAGAATGTGGAGACGGATATTGCTGCGGTCAAGGATTATATGAAGGATGCGGAGGAAAAGGCCGGCGGCGCGTTTTATTGCGATTACGAGGTGTTTAAAAATATTTATAACCTCCAGGCGCGTTCGGTGATGCGTACCGGGCAGTCGGTTTTCGTGGGCCTGCTGACGCTCAATGAGCAGGGCAAGGAGGAGGTCTCCTCCAATATTCGCGAACGGGCGATGGAAAATCTACATATCGCGATGCATAACAGCCTGCGCCGCGGCGATGTGTATGCGCGTTTCAGCGCGACGCAGTTTGTGATGATGCTGCCCACGCTGACGTTTGAAAACAGCGATGTGGTGTTTAAACGGATCAAAAAACAATTCGCCGCGTCCAGTAATCTAAAAAATATCAGGATTGATGCAAAATTTATGCCCATAGACCCGGTGGTGTGACCTCGGTGTGACCGGGGACGGCTAAAATTATTTTAGGTAGATGGGAGAGGTCTAATTTGGCAGTACAGCGAAGCACTTACGGACAGAGTGCGGCTTCCCGCGTGTTGGTGTGCGTAGACGATATCGTGGCGCGCGATGCCAGGGGAAGGCTGTATACCAGTTTTTTGGAACAACCTATGCTGTTTAACAGCATTATGGAGATGTTTAATCTTTTAGATGATTGGTTTGACCGGAGCAATTTCCCGCAGACTACGCATGAATACCGTAGTTTCAAGGGGACGCGACCGGTGACGGAACCGGCAGATGAGGGGAATGATTTTATGGCCGTGAATGATCGTAATGAACAGGGAGAAAAGGCTACTTTCATTATCCATGTCCAGTTTCGCCAGAACGCGTCCTGGCAGGGCACTATTCAGTGGGTCAATGAGAAAAAGACGCAGCGTTTTCGCAGCGCCTTGGAAATGATAAAACTGATCGATGGGGCTCTGCAGCAGGAAGAGGATGATGGTATTGGCTGGCAAGAATAATAGAATATCGATTTTTTAATGAGTTGACGAGAGGGTGACGCCCTCTTGTCCTCTTTTTTTATCGCTTTTAATGTAAAGGGGGAATAAGCGATGAGGATTCATGTTCCGTCCTGGGCCGCGAGCCGGCGATTCTGGAGCAATACTCTCATTGTGCTGGGCGTGCTGTGTTTGCTGTATTATGCCTGGATAAATTATTCGGGGCGGGTCTATCAGATGGCTTTCAACATGATATATGAGCATCAACAGGAAAGACTGGGGGCGCAGGCCGCGGCGGAGCGGGAATACACGCCCTATGATGAGCTGCCGTCGTTTCTCTTTATCGGCCAGACGCTGCTGCCCAGCAACGAGGCTCCGGCGCTGGTGATGGAGGAACTGGTGCCGGAGCAGCCGGTGGTGGTGGAAAAGCCGAAACCGGCGCCGGAGGATATTTCCCCCATCGCTTATACCGAACGCAGCGAATATGTGGATTACGATATGGTGCTGCAGGCGCCGCGCATGGGATTGCGCAGCAAGGTCATCGGCGGCACCTCCGTGCAGCAGTTGAAGCGCGCGCCGGGGTTGTACAGCAATTCCCTGCTGCCCTGCGCCACCGGCGCCACGGTGAGCATAGCCGCCCACCGCGATGTGTACGGGGCGTGGTTTTACAATATTGACCGCATGACTGACGGGGATCGGATGTATCTGCATCTGGGGGATAAGACTTATACCTATGAGTATGAGAGCACGCTGATCGTGGAGCCCACCGACACCAGCGTGCTTAATCAGCGCGGCTACGGCTCCCTGGTGCTGACCTCCTGCACGCCCAAGGGAACCTCCAAGCAGCGCATCATCGTAATCGGCCGTTTGATCATGATATCGGCTCGGCAGCCTTATCCGTGATCCGGTATCGCTGCCGGGGGCGCTGTTTCCTCCGGCGGCGGGGTTTGGCTTTCGTCTTCCTCCGCCGCTTCCGGCGGCGGGGCGGGTTCCTCCGCTTCGGCCGCGGGTTCTGCGGGCTCCGCGACCTCGGTCTCGGTTTGGCCTTCCGCCGCTTCGGCTTCCGGAGCCGCCGCCGGTTCCGGCTCGGTCGCCGTGCCGATGCCGCTGACATCGATCAGATACATCTGCTGCTGGTTTTGCTCATATTCCACAATAAATATCGATTGGTCGGCATCGTCGCAGGCCGCGGCCAGAATGGGCCACTGGGTACGGTACAATTCCAGGCTGTTGCCGCTGGCGTTCTCGTAATGCATCAGCGAATATTCAACGCCGTTATTTAAGTACCAGATTTCTCTGGCATCGGCTTTCACCAGGCGCACATCAGGCGCCAAGGCCACCACCTGGCCGGTGGTTCCGGTGATGTCGCACAGCAGCATCTTGACCTGGTGCTGATCTTGGCCCATCAGCACCAGATGGGCGGAGTCATTGGTGAAAGCGCAGCCGGTCAGAGCGGTAAGGTTTTCGGAGTGGGGGATGCCCTGCCCCAGCGTGAGCACGCGCATCTGCGAAAATTGCTCGCCGCCCATCCATATCACGCTGCGCTGATCGGAGCTTAAGAAAGCAATTTGCGCCGAATCGGGCGCCCACACCAGGCCGAAACCGTCGCCCTCGTACTGCGCCAGAATGCCGCCGTCGACCGCGCTGGTAATATAGAGCACGCCGTTTATCACTTGGGCGGTTTTCTGCAAATCGGGCGAAAGGCGCAGCTGATGCTCACCGATGCGATCGTCCATCACTTTTTGCACCGTAAGTTGTTCGTCCATAAAAATCAACTGGGTGCTGCCCTGATACACAAATCGCCTCTGGTCATACAGCAAGAAATCCGACCAATTGACGCTCATCGGCTCCAGATACACTATCTGCTGGCTTAAGTTTTCGGTGTTGAGCAGCAGCAGTTGACCGTACTCCACATATAGGCCGTTTTCCGGCAGCGTTTTGCTCAAGGCGATAAGTACGTTGTTTTCATCAATCCAAAAAGCGTTATATACGCTGTAATCGCTGTCCAGCACCCCCAGCGCGGTCTTGTGCTCCCGCTTGGGGTCTTCGGCCACCACTACCGGCGGCGGCGGCGGGGCCGCGCCCGCGCCGCTTAGATATTCCAGCACATCGCCGAGCAGCCAGCTTTCCATCAGATTATCCTGCACGAAGTTCGGCTCTATCGTGTCCTCGGTTATCCTGAAAACTCCCTGCTCATAGCGCAGGGTAGCGGGAGGGATGTTGGGGGTGAAGCTGTTGTCGGCGGTAAAAAACAGCCCGCGCGCGCCCGGTGTGAGCAACACTTCGTTGGTCATAAAAAACTCGGAAACTTCCGTCGCTCCCGGCTGGCGGATACTTACCGTGTCGCCCGCGCGGATGTCGCCTTTTATGACCTGCTCCACCTCTATTTCGGTGACGGTGTGGGCATAATAGAATGGCGTGTCGCTGTTATCGCCGATATAAAACAAGACCATATCCACCGGCGCGGTGACTTTGGTGACGGTACCCACAAAAATCAGCTCCGCATCGGCTTTGAGCTCGTCGATGGTGGCGTAGGGCTCGTATTCAATCTCCGCCAGCAGCTTGGCATGTTCGGCGGCGATTTCCTCGGCCGTTTTCTGCACCGCCGGCTCCGGCGTCAGGATAGGCTCCGGGGGGGATACAATGCGGTTACAGGCGGTGAGCGAGCCCAGAGCGCATAGTATGACGATGATGAGTATTACCGCGCGTTTCACCTGTGCAAAGCCTCCCCTTCATTACTACCCCTACGAACATATCATAATATATTAAACACCAAAAATCACAAATTCTTTCACTAAAATAAAAAAAAATTTCTACTGCCATATTTTTCGGTGTCCAGGTGCTGAAGGGGGATGGGTTTTGTTTAGAAGGGGGTTGAATTACGATTTGGCACCGGCCTCAGCGATAACTGCGCCCCTCCAGGTTCAAAATGCGTTGCACCGCGTATTTACCGGTGATGGCCGCTCCGGGCAAGCCGCCCGGCGGGCTTATCCACTGTCCGGCCAGGATCACATTGTCAAGGCCCTTGATATAAGCGGAGGGATATGGCCGTTTGGCGCTGTGCTTGGTGAGCATGAAAGACTGGTAAAAACCCTTGTAAGCGCTGCAATAGCGCACATAAGTCATGGGGGTCCAGGCATCGAGAACGGTCAGTTTTCCCTTGGTTTGGGGGAAGCGTTTTTCTATCTGGGCCAGGGTCTGCGCGGCCAGTTTCTGCTTGGTGGCTTTATAGGCCTCCCGGTCCTGATAGAGCTCGCGCCAAAACTCAAACACGTCCTCGCTGCCGCCCTGCAAGGTTTGCAGTATCTGCTTGCCTTCCGGGGCAAAGGATGGTTCGTAGCCATATGATTTGATGGTGATGCGCTCTCCCATACCTGGCGTAAATATCAACTCCGGACACGGCCAGATCATTTCCGCAGGGAACAGGTCCTCGGCGCAGTCCAGCGCCAGCGCCACCTGAAAAGTGTTATACACCGGGTAGGCCTTGCGGTTGTCATACATTTCCTTCAGCAACGGCTCCATATATCCTTCCGGCAGCAGCCGGCCGAAGGTAACGGAGGCGTCGCAGGCGGGCACCACGTAGTCGCAGTTTACTACCGTGCCGTCCTGCAATTGCACCCCGGTTGCCCGCTCGCCTTTAAGCAATATCCTGGCCGCGCCCTTGCCCGTGAATATCCTGGCGCCGTAGCTCTCCGCTTTTGCCCGTATCCGCTGCGCCATGGCGCGGGACGCGCCGGCCGGAATGCCGCCGTCGCCGGACACAAAATTCCCATAGGACATGGCAAAAGAGTTGCCGGTGCTGTCCGCCGGGGTAAAATCAGACAGCAGACAGCCGATCAGCGGGTGCTTGAATCCAGCCATCACATCTTGAATGTTCATGCCCCGGTATGCCTTGAATATCTTCATCACCGCCCCGGAATCCCGGCTCATTTTTAACAGGTCGCCCGGGCTCATCAGCTCGGGAGGGATGTCGGCGGGGATGCGCACCTCCCGGCCTATACGGCAAAAGTCCATCAGCCGGCGGATTTCCGGTTCATCCTCCGGGGACAGCTCAATCATCTCCCGCTGCGTGCGGTCGATATCGTGCCACAGGGTGAGCTGCCGGCCGTCCAGTTCCGAGGTGTACATGCGGTCGGCGCGTTTTATCTCGATGCCTTCTCCCACCGCGCCTATGGTCTGCCACAGCCGGTTCAAGTCGGTGCCGGGATTGGTTCCCATCATCCAATGGATGCAATTATCGATGTGATAGCCCTTGCGGTCCCAGCCGGTACATTCACCGCCCACGATGCTGTGCTGCTCGTAAAGCTCGGTGTCGAAACCGGCTTTGGCGGCGTACACCGCCGCGGTCAGCCCTCCGATGCCGCCGCCGATGATGACCAGCTTTTTCTTCGGCGCGGTGGTATCGGCCATACGTCGCCACAGCCAACAGCCCACGAAAGGAGCGGCGAATATTGCGATGTAAATCAAGAGGAGCCACGGCTGTTGCGAGGAGAAGAATTGCTTTAAGCTCATGGCGTAAGGATGCTTAATCACCACACGGGTAACGATGTCAAAAGCCACCGCGTTAAACAGCCAGGTAAAGGCCATAGTAAAAACCGTGTCGGGCAAGTTGGTGGTGGTATTCTTTTTCAGATACAGCCACGCCAACAGCGGCCATACGATCAGATTATACAGCAACTGCCACGGGAGCGTGGCCGCGTAAGCCGCCGCCGGGCCCGTTGTTCGCCCGTTCAGCAAGAGCTGCGCCGCAACCACCGCGCTGATTGCCAGGTAACCGAGGTAGAAATAAAGCGTGATTTTGAGTTTCCGTTTATTCATGGCGATACCGCTCCCGCGCCGCTAAAAAAACTCCCGCCGGTTACGCCTGCCAACGCTTGAGATGGGGGAAGATTTCCCGCATCATGTTTCTGGCGTCATCCGCGGTCAGCTTCTCGTTAGCCGCCACCATGTGAGGGACGCATATCTCAATCATTTCATCCATATCGCCATCGAAGGTAAAAGCGCCCTGATCGTAACAATACTTGCAATAATCCTCGTTTTTGCTGCCGTCGGCTTCCGTGCCGTACATCTCATCGCCGGCGCCCATGGGCATGGCACAGCTCTGACAAAAGTTTTGTTTCATAATTGATCGCTCCTTTTTATTTATTAATAAGTTTGGCCGCAATGCTTCTTGCCGGCCTTGCCCCATCAAAACTCCCGGCGGCCTTCCAGGGCGCGTCTGAGAGTGATTTCGTCGGCGAATTCTATATCGCCGCCTACCGGCAGGCCGTGGGCCAGACGGCTGACTCTTATCTCCGGGTAGGGCGCGGCTAAACTGAGCAGGTAGCGGCCCATGATGTCACCGTCTACGGTGGGATTGAGCGCCAGGATGACTTCCTTGACCACGCCGGTCTCCAGACGGGCGGTAAAGCTTTGCAGGCTGCCTTCGTCCAATTGGCGGTCGCGGAACACGTCGAAGCTACGGTTCAGCACGTAATAGCGCCCCTGATAGCCGGTACGCTCGATGGGCAGAATGTCGCTGGAGGCCTCCACCACGCACAAGAGGGCGCTGTCGCGCTGTTCGTCCTGGCAGATTGCGCAGGGCGTGACATCGGTGAGATTGCCGCATTCCGGGCAGGGATATACCTCGCGCACCGCCGATACGATGGCGCGCGCCAAAGCCATAGCTTCCTCCTCCGGCTGCCGGATGAGGTGCAGCGCCAGCCGCTGCGCACTCTTCGGCCCGATGCCGGGGAGTTTGCTCAGTTCATCTATCAGTCGTTCCAAAGGACGTGCCAAGCGCATAATGTTTTATACCCTAACCCCCCAATAATTCCTCCGCCACCTTGGGTGGCGTCCCTGCCTTCAGTATGCCCCGGTTGCAGCGAGGCTAATTATCAGGGAAGCTTTTTATTCCTAGCTCAGGCCGGGGATATTTATGCCGCCGGTGATTTTAGCCATGCCGTCGGCTACCTGCTCCTGCATCTGGCGCAGGGCTTCGTTGACTGCGGCCACGATAAGGTCTTGCAGCATTTCAATGTCATCGGGGTCCACTACCTCCGGCTGGATGGTGAGGCTGATGAGCTCCTGCTTGCCGCTGACCACGGCGGTAACCGCGCCGCCGCCGGCTGAAGCTTCCAGCGTTCGCTCCTGCAATTCGGCCTGCATCTGGGCCATCTGCTCCTGCATTTTTTTGGCCTGCTTGAGCATCTGGCTCATCTGCATATTGCCGCCGCCGCTAAACTTTGCCATGTTTTCTTCCGTCCTTTCTAATCCTTTATGTTTACCACGTCTTCACCGAATTGCTCGATGGCTTCCTTTACCAGCAGGTTGTTGTTTTCCTCCTCGTTGAGCAAAATGAATTCCACTTCCATGTTTTTCTTAAACATCTCCTGCAAGGTTTCCTTAAGCGGGGTGAGGTTTTCTTCCAGTTCCATGCGCTCCCGGTGCATGCGGTAACTCTGCTTATAGGCGATCACAATCACGTCGCCCTTGCTGCCGATGAGCTTGGCCGGCGAGAGCAGGGCGTGGGTGGGCAGGCGCTTCTTTTTGACCAAGGCCAAAAGCTGCTGCCATACCGCTTCCCGGGCGTCTTTTTTGCTGAGTTTTTCCCTGGGCGCGGGGGCAATGGAGGCCACGTCCGCCGTGCGCTCGGCCTGTTCCGGCTGCGCTCCGCGTTCCCGGCCCGATGCGCTCACCGCCGCTTCCGCCGGCGCCGCCGGGTTCAGGAGGTGGGCCAATTCAAAAAAGCAGTATTCCATCAGGAAGCGCTGGCTTTCATTAAACCTTATCTTTTCGCCGCTATCCATCATTAGCTGCAAGGCTTTCAGCAGATCGCCGCGCCTGAGTTTTTGCGCCTGGGCCTTCAACCGCCCCCGGTTTTGTTCCGCCACCATGGTCAGGCCGGCGGTTTCGCCCACGGCGGAATACAGCAGCAGATCGCGCATATACAGCGAACTCTCGCGCAGCAGCAAGGCCGCTTCCTTGCCCTGCCGCACCGCCTCCGCCAGCAGCTCGGCCATGCGCCCCAGCTCCTGCGCTATCGCGGCGTCGATGAGGTC
>JAUNBV010000073.1 GCA_030526885.1 Syntrophomonadaceae bacterium | reverse complement strand
CGTTTCTGTTGAGCGTCCACCTGTGGATAACTCCGGATGTAGTATGCCATACTCGCGGTACAGCCGCATAAGTCTTTGGGCCGTCCGATCGCTATAATCGACATCAGCCCTCAGCCAGTCCCTCCACTCGCCATACTTAACTATGGTTTTGGCTTCATACAGGCGCTGGCCCACCTCGACGGCATTCATCAGCACCAGGCGTTCGGTAGCGGCCTTGATCTGGCGGATTTCAGCCGCGATGAGCTTCGGGGTGCGCACCACCCCGGGGGTGGCGGCGGCGCCGGCGGCAACCGTACACACAATAAACTTCCAAAAGCAAGTTAAAATAACGTGTGTCACGTACGTCCTCATGGAAGGAATAGTGACGAAACAGATGAGTTGTCCGATGGCACGCTGATGACCAAGCAATGCTTTTGGCTCAACAATTCCTACATACAGCAGCAATTGGAGAATGACTGGGAAAGTAAGCAAAGCAACGTGATTAAACTGTTTTAAGGCATCAAAAACCCCGCCCTCACTCCTCCTCTACCCCGTCCCCATCGTCGATTTGGTCCAGCCCCAACCGTATCTCGAAGATAAGGTCGCTGATGGCCTCGACGCACTCGTCGGTGTGTTTCAATATGTCCTGCCCCCAGAAATGCACGGGAACCCAGTCCATGTTCATCAGCTTGTGGTCGTTCTCGCGGTCTCGCTCCATGTTCCGTTCGATTTTCTTGATCCAGTAGTCACGGTTCTCCCCCAGCTTCTGCTTCTTGATATCCCAGTCGTAGCCGTGGAAAAACTCGCTGTCGCAGAACACCGCTATCTTGTACTTCGTAAACGCGATGTCCGGCGTCCCGGGCAGGCCTTTGTAGTTCTTGCGGTAGCGGTAGCCCTTCTGCCACAATGCCCGCCGCAACGTAAGCTCAATGCCAGTGTCCTTACTTCTTATGCGGCTCATAATCTTGCTGCGCTGCTCGGAAACCATCAGCAGGAACTCCCCTTTCTCCCGCCCCCAGTATACATTTATGTCAGGCGGGAAGCAAGTTAAAGGCAGTGGGCGCTGCAAGCGCCGAACAAAAGCGGCGGGCGCGCTTCACCGCCCCATTCCGGGCACCAAAAAAGCCGCCCAGGCTTCCCTTAAGCGGCTGAACGGCGTTCCCGGCGTTTGTACTTCCCTACCCCCAATATACGTTCTCGTTATGCCATTCTAAGTAACGTATGTCCGGCAGTTGATCTTTCCGGTTCGGCAAAACCATCAGCTTGCTGCCGTGGCGGGCGTAGTAATCACGGCCATTGCCGAAGTCTTCTTTAATCCGGGGGCTTACCTCCACGGTCATGTGCTTATCGATGGTAATATATCCCCGGTCAAACAAGGTGTGGTAATCCCGGCGCAGGAGCAGCCCGTTGTTGATGGCGTGGGGGCCTTCCATACTGTAGGGCTTGATGTGCGCGGCCTCCAGCACGGGCAGGGTCTTTTCGCCGGTGATGGCGCATCTGCGCTGGTAGGCGTCGGTGATCAGCACCTTAAAAGCGCCTTGGCCGACCCGCGGCTTAACGATTTGTTCCTTGCCATAGCGGTTTTGGCCGTTCTCGGCCACCATCATCGCCTCATACCTCTGGGCGCTCAGCCTTTCCTGCACTTGATTATAAAGCCGCAATCCCGTCAGGTTCTGTGTATCGTAGATCTTTCCTTGCTGAATACGGGGACTCCAATCAATCGGCATCGGAATCCAATCCTCTTCTTTAAAAAAGAACGGCATGGACAGGATAATGCATCCGATGCACGGGTCGGGGCCGGTCAAACGCCCTGTCTTCCGGTATTTATACACTCTATTTACCAGTTCTTCGTAGCTGTGGTTGCCGTTAGCGGTGCCAAACGCATCCCAGGCCAACGAAGCCGGGAGGATGGAGGATTTCAGGAAAAAACCGCCGCCAGCAATGTAGTTCCGGGGGCTGTGCAATTTGAACAGGAACAGTTCGCCTTCCTCCACCGCCCGGAAGTTGGCTTGGCCGCCGGGTTTCCAGAAGTTCACCTCATCGCATTCGGCTTGTTTCAGGCTCTTAAACCAGTTATAATCCGTAAGTCCCACATACATTTTCATAAGAATTCGTATCCTTGCCATAATGTTCGCGTTTTTCATATTATATCCGACTATGCTACCGGCGTCCAAAAAAATGTACTGTGAGTATAACTGCTACGTATGCTGCCAGCACACCTTTGCCAGCAAATTCAAAGCCTATGGGAAACTCAGGAAGCCAACCGGTTGGCTTTCTGGTTAACCACCTGTGGATAACTCGTTTTGGCTGACGGCCGACAAAGTCCATGCTATCAATACTGTTTCGACAAGATTTTAACTAAATTTAATTTTATCTCTTTGCTGTTGACATTTTTTTGTGTCGCCGGTTATATTTTTCGTTTTTCGGTGTATCTAATGTTAGAGCTTCAAATTTAGTACAGCCAACAAAAAAGAAGGAGGGGTTTAATATGGCATTGGGAAAAGACGACAAAAAACCGGGTAAGATCATTGACAAGGCGGCGCGGAAAGCGGCTGCTGAAGAACACAACAACGAAAAGGTGGCGCAGATGTATGCCCGCCACCGTCCCTGTAGCGAAGTGCGCGACAAGTGGCAGGAAAAAATCGACAAGGCCACAGTGGATTTTGAAGCGAAGCTGGCGCGCAAGAAGGAGCTGTACAGAGAAACTGGCGATTAAAGCGTGTTCACGGAGGAGGACATATTAACCATGTTGATGGATAATGAAACCTTTGACGGGACGAAGGTGGATTTTACGAAGGTTCAGAAGTACAACCGTCTGGCGAATGCCGCCCGTTTTATGGACGCTACCCATCTGGATGTCATAAAAGTAAACTGCCCTCCCCTGTCTAAAGGCCGCGTCAGGTATATTAACGCCACTATAAATAGGGCATCTAGCTTTAACAACGACAGGATAAAGCGCACTTTGGCCGGCATGATTGTTTTGTGCGACGGGCTCTCCGTAAACATAACGGCCAATAATGTAGTTAATTTCACCTTATTTGTGGACGACATCAGGACGAAGTGATGAAAAACGTGATAAGCGGCGAAAAATAACGCAAAAGGTTTAATGGATATATGGAGCGCATGGCCTACCACTAAAGGGCGCGGGCGGCTGACATTATTACGGCCGGGTGTTTTGCCTCACCCTGCTCACACTCCGTAATACACGTCCCCTTCGCGCTTCACCCGGCCTTGCTCCTGCAGGCGCTCAATGTGTTTGAGCAGCATCAGTTTCTCCCAGAAAACTACAAACTCGGTGGGATGGACGTGATACACCAGCTTGGCCGCCGCCAGGCGGTGCAGATCGCTGGGTTCCCGCCGCAGATAATCATAAATACGCTCCTCCCGCTTTCCAATGCGCGATTTAAATTCCTTGAGGCGCGGCAAGGGATCGGTGATAGGCTCGCGCATATGGCTGGACACCATACGGGGCGGTTTAAGGGCGATGATGCGGTCGATGGAATCCATCATGTCCGCAGGGTCGGCGCAGTGCTCGCCATACCACGGCCCGGCGGCGGTGAGGCATATGTCGGAGCTAAAAAGGAATTCTTCGTTGGGAAACCAGAAACAGCAGTGTCCGATCGAATGGCCCGGGGTATGCAATACCTCCGCCCTGACCGTGCCGAAGTCAATTATTTGCCCGTCGCGCAGGGGAATTACCTCCCGCGAGCTGCGAAAGGGCTGGTCCTCGTCGTTGACGCCTAAAAAAAGCGCCGCCTCTTCAAAATCTGCTCCCGGCATCAGCGCATCCCACTGATCGGCGGAATTATGATAGAGGTACTGCTCTTCATTCTTTAATATAACGGTTTCCTTTTCGTGGATCATGACCTTGGCGCGCGAAAACAGCCGGTTGCCCCTGGTATGGTCAAGATGGTGATGGCTGTTGATGACCAAATCGATGCGCTCCGGCTTCACGCCCTGCAAGCCGTACTCGTTCAAGCCGGTCTCCACCACCGCCGCCACATCATCTTGAATATGCAGCCAATTGCTGTAAGTAAAGCCTTGCTCGGTCAGCATCAGGGACAACTTATCCGATATATTGACCCGCATGGTCATCCCTCCCCTTTCGTTACCGGTATTCCGGCAGCGGAGCCGCCGCCAGACATGCGCGGGCATTTTCCCCGTCCGCCCTGATCTGCCGTACTAGGGCTTCGATTCCGTCAAACCTTTGTTCATCCCGCAGGCGTTCCACCAGATATAACGTCATGGCCCTGTCGTAGATATCCCCGGCAAAATCAAAAATATGCGCCTCCGCCGAAAGCGGGTATCGCTCGTGAAAAGTCGGCTTGCTGCCGATATTGACTACCGCGCGGAAGGTTTCCGCTTCCCCCTCTACCGTCGCAAACGCCGCGTACACTCCTTTGGCCGGAATGTTATAGGTCGAATCAACGCCCAGATTGGCGGTGGGTACACCAATAGTGCGGCCCCGCTTCTCGCCCTCGATCACCACGCCCTGCAGCACCGGGTAATATCCCAAAAGCTCCCGCGCCTTGCGCACATCGCCCGCATTGAGCCGCTGCCGGATGAGGCTGCTGGAAATCACCTCACTACCGCACAATACCGGATCTATGACTTGCACCGCAAAACCGTAATATCCGCCCAACTCTTTTAAGGTGTCAGGATTGCCGCTGCCTTTATGACCAAAGGTGTAATTAAAGCCCACAATGACTTCGCTCACATTCAGGCTTTCGACCAGCATTTGCCGCACAAAGCTTTCCGGCGAACAACGCGCCAACTCCGGGGAAAACGGATAGTAATACACCGCGTCCAATCCATAAGCCCTGAACAGACGGCTCTGATAGTCCTGAGCGATAATAAGCCGGGGGGCGCGCTCGGGAAACAATATGCGCATGGGATGAGGGTCAAATACCAGCGCGGCCGCATAACCCTTGCCCGCAGCCGCAGCCGCGGACGCCGCCTTTATCAACGCCTGATGTCCTCGATGAATACCATCAAAATTCCCCAGCGCCAGGACTGCGCGGCGCTCCCTAAACTCGGCCGGAATGTCCAGCCCTTGAATAATCTGCATTAGAGTAACCTCTTTTTAGTTGCGTGAGCACGGCCGGGATGCTGTGCCCCAAAAATGCCGGTTTTAAGCCTGCGCCCCTGATAACTGTCGACTGCCTATGCCAATACCTTGACCGGCCTTACGATTACGGCCCCCGTTTCGGTTTGAGCGGTTTTGCCAATGGCGATCAGGTTATCCTGCCAGCGCAGGCGGTAGTGAGTTCCGATTTCATGGCTGTCATTTATTTCAAGGTCGTATAGGAAACGGCCCATGGACAGGTCGTCCTCCTGCTCCTGCCTCGTCATCTCCAGCGCGGGCATGTCCTTAAGGGGGGCGTCCAACGGCAACAGCCACTTTGCGGGTTCATTGACCAAAGCCTTGATTTGCTCCAGCCGATAACTGTGCTCTAACGTGAAGACCCCGCTTTGCAGGCGGCACAGCGATGACATCACCGCGCCAGTCCCCAAATCCTGACCGATATCGTGACACAGGGTGCGCACATAGGTGCCGCCGCTGCAGCTTATTTCCAGCGTGAGCCAAGGACGCCCCTGTGCATCACGGGCGCTCTCCTTTAGCTCCAGGCGATAAATCGTCACCGGGCGCGCCTCGCGTTCCACCTCGATGCCTTGCCGGGCAAGCTTATACAGCCTCTGCCCTTTATAATGCCGGGCGGAATACATCGGAGAGAGTTGTTTTTGCTCCCCGCGCCATGCCGCCAAACAGTCTCCTATTCGTCCCGTTTCATACTCATAATGGCCGCTGTCATTGAGCTCACCCCATATATCTTGCGTATCCGAGGTAAGGCCCAACAGCATGTCCGCCTGGTACACCTTGGGTTCGGTGCTCACATACTCCAGCAGGCGGGTCGCTTTGCCCATGGCTATCGGCAACACTCCTGTGGCCATGGGGTCCAGGGTGCCGGCGTGTCCCATCCTTACGCTGGGAAACATCCGCCGCAACTGCCTGATAACGTCAAAGCTGCTCATGCCCTGGTCTTTGCATATGGAAACAAAGCCGTTCAAGCCTCCATCACTTCCCGCAGCTTAGCTAAAACCTGCTCGATACAGGCATCCAGACTGCCCTGCATGGTTACACCAGCCGCCTTGCGATGGCCGCCGCCGCCAAAAGATTCTGCCACCATGGCGACATCCGTATCATGCTTGGCGCGCAGGCTGACCTTGATTTTGTCGGCCGCCACCTCACGGAATAACAGCCCCACCTCTACGCTGCGCACCGCGAGGCCCTTGCTGACCAGATCTTCCGGGAATATTTTCTCGGCGTCCAATTCTTTAAGGTCGGCGGCAGTGATCTGCATCCAGGCCACGCGCTGGTCGGGGCTTAACTTCAGACTGCCTATAGCGCGGCTGTGCAGCATCATCTCCGCCACACTCATCGATTCATACAGACGCAAATAGGTTTCATGCAGATTGGCCCCGTTATCCATAAGCTCGGCCGCCAGCCGCAGGGTATCGGCCCCGGCGTTGCTGTGATGAAAGAATCCGGTATCCTGAAGAATGCCTACACACAGGGGGTCGGTAATATCCGGCGCAAATGTTGCATCCAGTTTTTTTAGCAACTCATATACCAGTTCCGCTGTCGCCGTCGCCTGGGGGTCAACCCAATTGAATTCGGCAAAACCTAAGTTGCTGATGTGGTGATCAATACATACCGTATGGCAGGCCTGCTGCCGAAGCTGCGCCGCCAGCTCATCCCCACAGCGTTGCTGTTCAGCACAGTCAAGATATATCACATTGGTATAGGCACAGCAAAAGCCCGCAGCGGATTCGATGTCCTCACTGCCGGCCAGATAGCGGTACACTTCCGGTACCGCGTCGGTCAACACCATTCGCACATCCTTGCCCAACCGCATCAGGCCGCGTCCCAGTCCCAGGACGGAGCCGATGCAATCCCCGTCGGGATTGATATGCCCCACGATAATAAACCCATTTTCATCCTTGATAAACGATGCTATGGCGTCCGGTTGTTTCATGGCGTTTCACCCTCTGTATTGCTTCCTTCCTGCTGTTTTATCCGGTCTAAAAGGCTGCTGATATAAATGCCGTGCTCAATCGATTTATCCAGCCGGAATTCCAGTTCCGGCGCATGCCGTAATTCCAGCTCCGCCGCCAGTGCGGAGCGGATATGACCCGCCGCTGCCTGCAGGGCTTTGAATTGCTGCCCCTGCCACTCAGCGTCGCCCAAAATGCTCAAATTCACTCTGGCATGGCTGTAATCGCGGCTCAGATCGATACGGGTTATACTAATCTGGCTCCCGTCGATACGCGGATCCTTAAGCCCCTGCTGAATAATGCCGGACAATATCCGCTGTATCTGGATTGACATTCGTTCCTGCCTGATTTTGCTCATAAGGCGCTCCTTATTATAATTTTATAGCTCGCGCGGTATTTCCTCCAGGGTATACGCTTCTATCAGGTCGCCTTCCTTTATATCATTGAAATCCTTGATGCCAATACCGCATTCAAAGTTTTCCATAACCTCGGCGGCATCATCCTTAAACCGTTTCAGGGACGATAATTTGCCCTCGTAGATTATAACCCCGTCGCGCAGCACGCGGATCTCGGCATTGCGCTGCATCTTGCCTTCAATGACGTAGCTGCCGCCGATAGTGCCTATATTAGGTACCTTAAAGGTCATGCGCACCTCGGCGCGGCCGATATATTTCTCTTTATAAACGGGATCCAGCAGTCCGGTCATGGCTTTTTTAACGTCGTCGATAGCTTCGTATATGACGCGATACAGGCGCACATCGATGGCCTCGTCCTCCGCATATTTACGCGCTTTCACATCCGGGCGCACATTAAAACCAATGATGATGGCGTTCGAGGCCGAAGCCAGCATGACGTCGGTCTCGGTGATGGCTCCCACCGCCGAATGGATGATGCTTACCTTCACCGCGGCGGTACTGAGCCGCAATAAGGATTGAGCCAGCGCTTCCACCGAGCCCTGTACGTCGCCCTTTATAATCAGATTGAGCTCCTTTACCTCGGCATCCTTCATCTGCTGGAAGAATTCATCCAGCGATACGCGGCTGTTCTTTTTCTGCTCCTCGAGTTTCCGTTCGTTCAGGCGCAGGCTAACCAGTTCCTTGGCCACTTTTTCATCGCAGGCGTGGACCTTTTCCCCCGCCTCCGGCACGTCGCTCCAGCCGGTGATCTCCACCGGCATGGACGGAGGCGCAGCCTCCACTTTCTGACCCAGATAATCGGTCATAGCGCGCACCCGTGCCCAGTTGCAGCCACAAATCACGCTGTCGCCGACATTCAGCGTACCCTTTTGCACCAGCACCGTGGCCACCGGGCCGCGGCCCTTATCCAGCTTGCCTTCGATGACTACGCCCTCGGCGGGACGGTCAGGATTGGCCTTAAGCTCGTTCATCTCCGCCAGCAGCAGTACGCGTTCCAACAGTTCTTCGATACCGGTACCCTGTTTGGCCGACACCGCCACAAACATGGTATCGCCGCCCCACTCTTCGTCCACAATACCGTATTCGGTCAATTGCTGCCTGATCTTATCGGGATTGACGTCGGGTTTATCCATTTTATTGAGCGCCACCAGGAATGGCACATTGGCGGCCTTTATATGGTTTATGGCTTCAACCGTCTGCGGCATGACGCCATCATCGGCCGCCACCACCAGGACAACAATATCGGTCAGGTTGGCGCCGCGGGCGCGCATGGCGGTAAAAGCTTCATGGCCCGGGGTATCGATAAAGGTAATACGGCCGCCGCCAACATTGACCTGGTACGCCCCGATGTGCTGGGTAATGCCGCCGGCCTCGCCGGACACCACATTGGTGCGGCGAATGCGGTCCAGCAGGGAAGTCTTGCCGTGGTCGACATGACCCATAACCGTAACGATAGGGAAACGCGGCTTCAGGCTGGCTACATCGTCAACGATTTCTTCAAACAGCTTCTGCTCGTCGCTGAGCTCATGCTCCACTTTAACTTCCATCAGGCTGCACAGTATTTCCACCGTGTCATAATCGACTTCCTGATTAATGGTCACCATGGTGCCCAACTCCATGAGCTTTTTCATGATTTCGCCGGAGCTTTTGTTCAGTTTGTCGGCCAGGTCGCGTACTATGATGAAATCTCCTACCGTAATCATCTCCGGAGTGGTCCCGGTCTGTTCTTCCTTTTTCTTTTTATGCTTGCCCTTGCGCTGGGGGCGGGTGAAATCCTGTTTAATATACTCGTTCTGTTTCTTTTGTAAGCCAGGGCCTTTGGGCTTCGCACCGCCGGGAGCACGGCGTCCGTCGCCGCGCGTTTCGCCACCGGCAGAGGGACGTGCGCCGGGCGCAGCACGACCGCCGGGCACAGGAGCCGGCCTTGGTTCTGCTGGAACCGGACGCTGCTGACCGGGTTGTTGCTGCCGGGGGGGTTGGGCGCCGCGCGGCGGTTGCGACTGAGCGCCCTCGGGACGGCGAGGCCCCTGGGGACGCGGTTCGCCAGCTCCGGCGGCGGGGCGTGGCCCACGCGGGGCGCGGCCATCATCGACGCTTCTGCCCTCCGGACGCCGCGGGCCTCCCTGGGCGGCAGGCCGTCCGGGATGGGCTCCCGTGTGCGGGGGGCGTTGCTCCGCCGGACGCGCGGGGCGCTCGGTATGGGTTGGGGTCGCAGGCGGTTCCGTAGCCGGAGCCTCTCTCACGGGGCGCGGTTGCTTGTCAGTTTCCGGTTGGGCGG
>JAUNBV010000072.1 GCA_030526885.1 Syntrophomonadaceae bacterium | reverse complement strand
GATGATGTGATCTTCATGGACGCCCTCGGACAACAGGTGGTTCTTAAACAGCGTTCCCACCAGAAATGATTTGCCGCAGCGGCGGATACCTGTGACTACCTTCACCAGCCCGTTGTGCTTCCGGCGGATCAACTTGTCCAGATAGTAGTCGCGAGCGATTTCCAATAGTGCCGCCCCCTTTAAAAAATATTTTTGCATGGTGATGCATTTTTCTATTCCAGTATATCGTAACTTCCCAAAAATGCAACCTGTGCTCAAGGATATCGCGGGAGGGAGCCGGAAGGATATCCGAGCTTGGGAGACAAGGGCACAATTCCTCTATCTCTGAGGTGTTTAAACAACCCCTCCCGGCTTAAAATCGAAAATAAATGAACGGATTGAACGTCTCGCCCAGCAAAAATATCAGGGCGATGATAAAGACGGCTATGATATAGGAACTATGCGCACTTTTCAATACCGCGTGGCCGCTCCCCCGCTCCACGCGCCGCGCGGCGTCGGTGAAGAAGGGCAGCGAGGCTATGAGCGCGACGGCTAAAAACGGCAAGGCGTGCAGTAGATCCTGATAGCCGTACAACACCGTGTCCAGGGTGGTCGGGTGGTAGGAAAACATCCGCTGGAGATAAAAGAGCAGGTCACTTAAGTTCTCCACCCGGAACAGCACCCATCCCACCACCACGAAGAACAGGGTGTAGATATGCCTAATGGCCCGGGGTATCCGGATTTCATAGGCCCGTATGGTGTATTTCTCCAGCGCCAGCAGCACGCCGTAATACAGCCCCCACAGGATAAAGTTCCAGCTGGCGCCGTGCCACAGCCCGGTGAGGAACCACACGATGAAGATATTTCTAAGCGGCCAGCGCCGGTTGCCCCCCAGGGGGATATACAGGTAATCCCGAAACCATGTGCCCAGGGAAATGTGCCACCGGCGCCAGAACTCGGTGATGCTCTGGGATACATAGGGGTAATTGAAGTTTTCGAGATAACGGAACCCAAACATCCTGCCTATGCCGATGGCCATGTCGCTGTAGCCGGAGAAATCGAAATAAATCTGAAAGGTATAGGCGATGGCGGCCAGCCACACCAGCTGGGTGCCCATGTCCCCGCTGGGGGCGGTAAACACCGCGTCGGCGATGATGCCCATTTGGTTGGCGATGATGACCTTTTTGCCCAGCCCGATGACAAACCTTCGCAGACCGGCCACAAAATCCGGCAGCGATTCCTGCCGGTTTTCCAATTGGTTTTCAATGGTGTTATAGCGCACGATGGGCCCCGCGATCAGTTGCGGGAACATGGCCACATACAGGGCGAGGTTGAGGATATTTTTTTGCGCCTTGACATCTTCCCGGTAGACGTCGATGACGTAAGAAAGCATCTGGAAGGTGTAAAAACTGATGCCGATGGGCAGCGGCAACTCGCGCACGGCGAGATTGGCCGCCAACAGTTGGTTTATGTTCTCCACTAAAAAGCCGTAGTATTTGAAGAAGCCCAGAATCCCCAGCGCGATGACCACCGCCAGCACGAGACATGCTTTGGCTCCGGCTTGATCGTCATTGTGCTTTTCCGCTTCGATCCGCCGCGCCAATATGAAACAGCACAGGATGGAAATGAGGATGAGGATTATGTATATGGGCTCCCCCCAGGCATAGAACAGCAGGGAAGCCAGCAGCAGCACCACGTTTTTGACCCGCCGCCGGGGGGTGAGGAAATAGATGATAACCACCACCGGCAGGAATAAAAATATGAACGACAGGCTCGAAAATACCATCAATCTTCTCCTCTAGTCATTTAGTCATCTAGTCCTCGATCAAAAACGCGTCGCCCACATAGAAGTAGTAATAACCTAAAAACAGGACCTGGTCCACGTCATGTTCGGCCACAAAATCGCCGAAATCAAAGCGCCGTCCGCAGTCTTTCTCGTAATTCCTGAGGTCGATGATATAGGCATTGTTATAGTGGGCCGCGATCAGCCGGTTGATGGGATTGGAAAAGGACTCGGCCACCACCAGGAGGTTGCCCTTTTCCGGCTGGTCGAATCGGAACTCCACCAGGCCGCAATCCGGGCCGTTGCAGGCCCCGTAATGGTCAAAGCCCCTTTCGGGGGAATAAAGCCCCTTTTCATAGGCCTCTACCTGGCCGTAGTCCCTGCGTTTATAATTGGTGTAGACCTTATGCTCCGGCACCGCCGGCTTCAGGGCGGCGAAGGTGTCAAAGATAGCATAGTCGTCCAGCAAGCGCGATTTATAGCCATGGTACCGCACGTCCTCGAAAAGCACCGTGTCCGTCTCATAACAGCTTGCGCCCTCCCCGCGCAGCAGGGCCACCAGCTGTTGGTAGCCCTCATATTGCCCCGCCGGGTTCCAGTGATGGTCGGTCTTGAAAAACCTCCGCTGATAATCCTCCAGCGAACGGACGGCGATGTTGGAAAAATGTATGCGCTCATCCAGCCGGCCGGCCAAACTGGCGGCGAATTCATGCTCGATGCGTTGCTCCACGAAGTCTATATCCACGTCGGTTTCTATGTAACAGCAATAAAAGTCGATATCGGGGTAACTCCGGGCCAGGCCGTTGATATTGTCCGCTTTCTGCGCCAGGAGCGCCGGCGCTATATCGAGAGGATACTCTAGGAATACCAGATGCCCCGAATCCTCGATCTCCAGCAGCCCGCTGCCGCGCGGGGTCAGGGCGGCGGAAAAAGCGTCCGTGGGCTTATGCTCCGCCCCGCCGGCGGTGGAATCGATTATTTGAATCTGCGGCGATTCGCGCCTGGTCTTTAAGTAATTGAGAAAGGACACCGTCACCTTGGTATTGCCCCGCTTTACCTTGTTATAAACTCTTTTCAAGGCTTGTCCGCCCACCAACTGGTCGGACAGGGCTTGCTCCAGGTCGCTTTGATAGCTCTTGTTTACGAACGACGGCAGCGAAAAAGCGGGGAAACTGGCCAGCGCCCGCTTTTCCACCGTGGACTCGGCCTCGATGCCCCGCACCCATATGCCGCCGGTCAAACCCAGCACCAGGGCCGATATGACGACGATGATGGTCAAATCCCTTTTCATACTGCAACCATTTCTCCTTGCGCTGCCTGGCCGCCTGCGCTTTATCTCCGGCAGGCTTATAGCGATTTCCCCCGTCCGGCGGCATGTTTGCCTTAATCCGCGGGCTCAACGAAACTGACGCTGTTTACCTCCCACGTTTTTTCTCCGCCTTCGGCAATCTGATGCAATCCCATCCTGACGCTGTAGGCATCATTCTCGCCAAAGCGTATGACGGCCACATAACGGCTTTCCTCGTAACCATCCGTCAGCTCAAAATCATCCGTCGAATCCACCTCGGGCAACGTCACCCCCGGCGGTGCGGGGGCAAACATATATTCCATCTGGTTTTCCGGGGGCTGGCCCGAACGATACCGCTCCAGCATATTCTGGATGGCCGCTAAAAACAACGTTTTGTCGGCGTCTTCCGGGAAAGGATGAATGGGGCCGAATATCTCCCGGATGGTTTCGTAAGCCTCCGGGGTCAGCTCGGCAATGCTTTCATACGGCGTTTCGGCGTAGTATTTTTCCCCGTCCCGATATATGTACACCGTTTTGTCCGGCGAGAATTCCACTTTGATCACCCGGTCATAGGGAGGAACGTCGTTCACGCTCTCTTTATCCGTGAGCGCGGCTCCGTTCACCACCTCCACGATGCCCCGTATCCCTTCGGAGTTCTCCTGCGGATAGGTGTAAAAACCGCTCACCTGTTCTCCCTGATAATGCATGGATAGCGTGATCTCGTCGATCTCGTCCGCGTTTATCATCCGCGCCGCAGCCTCCTCCGCCCCGCTCGTCAAGTCTTGGCCCGCGCCATCGCCCTCAGCGGGTACACCGCAGGCCACGAGTGCCCCCATCAGCGCCATCACCAATAAGGCGACCATGAGAACGCGCACGCCAGGGCTGCGTTTTTTGGTGTCAATGACCTTTTTCATGTAACCTACCTCCTATTCTTTTTTGGAATCAAATCTATGAGGGGCAATAAACCCGCGTCCCCGGTTTCCTTGCATTTCCTTGCGCCTTGCATAAATTCTATGTGTATGGAATATAAATGTCAAGCCACTTCATATTTATCACCATGCCTTCCCTCCCTTTCCTAACATCATTACTTTTTGCCATTATAGCACGAACAAGCGGCAACCGCAGGGGCAGTTTCCGCGTCTCCCCCTACGATACTCGGCCTTATCCCTCAGCCAATCCAGCCACTGGCCGCGCTTCACCAGGTGTTTCAAGGTGGCTTTCCGCTCATTATGCTCTTTGTCTTTATATGAAAAATTTTGACACTAGTGGTTAATTGTGTTATAACCATATCATCATTATTAATTATGAATTGAGGAGGTATGACATGGCTTACGATACTCTAAAGGCAATACCGAGACCCATCAATTACACGGAAAAGTACAAACAAGAGCGGGCTGCTCTGGAGAAGGAGTTCCAGGGCTATTTGGACGAGTGGCGGTCATATGCGGTCATGGTGGTCAATTATACGAAGAAATACGGTGATTTGCCGGCTTTGCATCATAAGCCCTATGGCAACTGGGAGACTTTTTCCTGGAACCAGATGAGTGAAATCATGTTCGCGGTGGCTTCGGCTTTGCTCAATGCCGGGATCAAGGAACAGGATCGCGTCGGTATCTTCTCGGCCAATCGCGCGGAATGGCACCTGTCCGATCTGGGGGCATTGCTGATGAGATGTGTCACCGTGCCCATCTATGCCACTAATACGGAAGAAGAAGTAGCTTATATAATCAATGACGCGGAGGTCAGGGTGCTGTTTGTGGGCCGACAGGAGCATTACGACAAGGCATATCCGCTGCTGGAAAAATGTGCGTCGCTGGAAAAAATCGTGGTCTTCCACCGCGGCACCAAGGTGCATAGCGACCCGCGGGTGATAATGTGGGATGATTTTCTGGATGAAGGCCGCAAATCGCCGCGCAAAGCGGAAATAGAAGACATCATGGGCCGAGCCCATTATGATGATATGTGCGAAATCATCTACACTTCGGGCACCACGGGCGAGCCCAAGGGAGCGGTGCATACCCATAAGACCATGATGCACAACGCCTGGGGCGTGGGCCGTCATACCGAACTGGGCTGCTTCAAGGAGGGCGATTCCTCCATGTGTATGCTGCCCCTGACCCATGTGCTGGAAGGCTCCTGGTCTTTCGGCATCCTGTCCATGGGGATGCAACTGTATTATTGCGAGGATCACAACGAGATATTGCAGTATCTGGCGGAGACTAACCCCACCGTCATGAACGCCGCCCCCCGCCTGTTTGAAAAAATATATGCCACCCTTTATACCGGCATCAAGGATGCTCCGGCCATGAAGCAGAAAATCTTCCATTGGTCGGTCAAGGTGGCCAAACAGCACGGCGATCTGGTGCTGGCCGGCACCCAGCCGGGCCCCCTCCTGGCTTTGAAGCGCAAGATAGCCAATAAGCTGGTGCTGCACAAGGTGCAGGCGCTGTTCGGAACCAATTACGATCACTTTAACTACGGCGGGGCTCCGCTCAATCCCGAGATCGAGAAATTCTTCTTCTATTGCGGGGTGCTGGTCACCAGCGGCTACGGCCTCACGGAAACTTCGCCGGTGCTGGCGATGAACGGCACCCATTGCTTCAAATTCGGCTCGGTGGGGCCTACGGCTCCCCTGGTGGATATCAGGATCGATCCCGATACCGGTGAAATACAGGCCAAAGGGCCTAACGTCATCAAGGAATACTATAAAAAGCCGGAAGAGACCCGCGCGGCCTTTACCGAAGACGGCTGGTTCAAGACCGGCGATATCGGGCGGTTCGACGAGGACGGCTACCTTTATATCACCGATCGTTTAAAGGACCTCATCATTACTTCCGGCGGCAAGAATATCGCCCCGCAGTTGATAGAGAACCTGATGGCGGAAGATCACTTTATCGAATACATCGCCGTGGTGGGCGACGGAAAGAAATATATCTCCGCCCTGATAGTCCCGTGCTACGAAAACCTTGAGCCCTGGGCCACCAAAGCCGGGATTTCCTTTAACAATCGCGCCGACTTAATCAAGCATCCGCAGGTAATAGCCTACTATGAAAAAATAATCGAGAATCGCCAGAAGACGCTGGGCCAGGTCGAGCGCATCAAAAAATTCACCCTGCTGGAACACGAGTTTTCGCAGGAAACCGGCGAGATCACGCCTACCATGAAGGTCAAGCGCAAAGTGGTTCGGGAAAAATATAAGGACCTCATCGACGCTATGTACGCGGACGAATAGGCATCGGGCCAAATATCCGGGGAATACAGGGGATACAGGGGGAAGCGCCCCCCTGTATCCCTTTTCATATTGCCGTACGCTAAGTTTTGCATCACCCTGCGAAACTTAGCTTGATGTGCCTCGACAATTAGCGCATAATAATGGCAGGACAACCAAGAAATTTACACCATGTACAAAATCTGGAGGGATATTAAGGATGAGAAGAAGTCAAAAGTTGTTGGTTATTCTCGCAATCATGGCCTTGGCCATGAGTTGGCTGTTGGCCGGGTGCGGCCCAACGGAGGGTTCGGAGGAAAACGCCGCCGGGACTTGGGGCTCGGCTGACGGTCCAGTAAAAATAGGGGTTTTTGAACCGCTGACCGGGGTGAATGCCGCCGGCGGAGAGATGACCATCCAGGGCATAGAACTGGCGCGGGAGCTTTATCCGGAAATATTGGGGATGCCAGTGGAAGTCATCATCGCCAACACCGACAGTGATCCGGCTACCGCGGCCAAAGCGGTACAGAATCTCATCAGCAAGGAAAAGGTGCACATAATAATCGGCAGCTACGGCAGTACCGAAGCTTTAGCCGGCGGCTCCATCGCCCGGGCCAATCAGGTCTGTATTATCGGCTGCTCTCCCACCGCCCCCGCGGTCACGCTGGATAATGAATGTTACTTTCGGGTGTGCTTCAGCGACCCCTTTCAGGGCGCGGTAATGGCCGATTTTGCCATTAATACGCTTAACGCCGAAACCGCAGCTGTCATTCGCGATGTGCAAAACGATTACTCCGTGAGCCTGTCCGGCTCCTTCACCGAGGCTTTCGCCGCCGTAAAAGGCGAGGAAGCCATCGTCGCCACCGCAAACTTCAACTCCGGCGACACGGATTTTTCCGCGCAGTTGACCGAAATAAACGCCCACAACCCGGACATCATATTTGCGCCCGGAAATTATGCCGAATGCGGCGCCCTGATCGCACAGGCCCGCGAACTGGGCATGGCCATGCCCATGCTGGGCGGCGATACCTGGGAGGCCCAGGAATTCCTGGAGCAGGCCGCCCCTTGGCAGGATATCTACTTTAGCACTCACTTTACGGCGGAAGAACCGGTCACCGAAATCTCCGCTTACTTCATGGAAGCTTTCAAGGCCAAATATCCCGAAGCGAGCATCAACGCCTTCGCGGCGCTGGGATTTGACGCCTACACCCTGGCCAAAGACGCCATAGAGCGCGCCGGTTCGCTGGAAAGAAGCGCCATCCATGACGCTCTGGCCGCCACCACCGATTTCATAGGCGCCACCGGCATCATAACGCTGGACGAAAACGGCGACGCGGCCAAAACCGTCATCATCAAGCAGGTGAAAGACGGCCAGTTCGTTTATGTCGCCAAAGCGGAGCCCACAGCGGCCCCGGCAGCGGATGCTTCCACAGACCCGGACGCAGACCCCGCCGCAGAACCGGCAGACCCCGCCGCCGCAGAACCGACGCCGTGACGCAAGAATTATAAAAACAAGCCTTAAAGAGATTTCAGGCGGGACCTACGGTATGATTCCCAGTTCGCGCAGTTCACCCTGTACTTGCTGCAGGGGCAAGGCCAGGGCCGTATCGTAGGTTTCGCCTTTTACGGTATCAAAACGGGTGGCAAAGATTATGCCCACCGCTTCGCCGGAGCTGTTCAATACCGGGCTGCCGCTGCTCCCCGCGCGAATGCGGGCGTCCAGTTCAAATACCCATTCCTCCTCGCTGGTGCCGGCCATGTAATGCAGGCCGACCATAGGGCCGCGGGTGGCTACGCGCAAAAAGCCCAACGGATTGCCCACAATGGTGTATTTATCCTCCGTTCGCGGGATGATTTCCGTTTCAATATCAAGATACGGGCAATCCTCGGCCTCGATCTTTATCGCCGCGATATCGAAGCCGCCCAACTGCTGATACTGGTCCGTGAAATACGTATCACCGGAGGCGGTATCTATTCTCAGGCGGTCGGCTTGGCCGGTAACATGGGCATTGCTCAGCAGCCAGCCGTCAGCGGTGACAAAAAAACCGGTGCCGCTGCGTTCGGGAACCGCGCTGTCATCGGCCGAGGCCACAATGGCCACCACCGCCGGCAGCGCTTCCTGTACCATAGGTTCCTTGCGCAAAGCGGCACTGTCGCCCAAAAAGTCCAACCGGTCGCCCATAAAGCCAAACATGGGAAAACAGATGGCCACGAACGCCAACAGTATCAGCCCGGCCAGCACATTGACTATCCATCGCGGCAGGCCCCGCCCGCCCATCGCTTCCGACTCCGCTTCGTCATCGGCAAAAAAGCGCTGCCAATCATCCTCAGTCCAGGTGTCGTCAGGAAAAAACTCCGCCCTTACATCCTTTCCATCAGGACGCCAGCCATCCTGACCGTTTTCCTCGAAATCCTCGTCCTCGTCGATGAAATAGCCGTCATCCCACAGCTCATCAAAGTATTCCTCCTCGTCCGGGCCTTCGAGCCAATTCTCATCTAACCGTGGTTTTTCCGCCATATTCGCGCTCCTTTAATTATTAAAGAAAGTATAACAAAATAACTTGTGCCCGTAAAATAATTGTGATAAAATAATGCCTGCTGACAGCGCAGGGGAGTAGCTCAATTGGCAGAGCACCGGTCTCCAAAACCGGGGGTTGGGGGTTCGAGGCCTCTCTCCCCTGCCAGATTAAAGCCCAAAAACAGCCATTTTGAACTATCAAAAAGGCTGTTTTCATGTTTTCGCGGATACCCACATCCACACAAGCGATTGAATTTGAACCCGGGGGATTGTTTTCCCACCGCGGCTGGGTTAGTCTATCCCCCTTAAAAAACATGCTAAAAACATACCCAAATACATGCTGCCAGCAACTTCCATAAAGCCGATATATGGCCTAACATAGGAGTAGGATATAAAAAGTAAGCACTGATTAAATCGGCAAAGGAGATGTGGCATATGGCTAAGACCTTACAGGAACTCTCCCTCATCGACGACTTCCTATTCTGCGAAGTCATGAGGGACCCCGTCGCCGCCAAGGGGCTGCTCGAAATCATCTTGGACAAACAGATTAAACAGGTACAGGTCAGCAAGGCCCAGGAAGAAGTCAAGACCGACCCCATATACCACGGCATACGCCTGGACATCTACCTCGAAGACGACGAGAAAACCGTCTACAACGTGGAAGTCCAGGTCAGCAACACCGGGAACATACCCAAGAGGAGCCGCTACTATCAAAGCCTCATAGACTACAAGAAGATACCCGCCGGCGACATAGACTACAACAAGCTCCCCCCCAGCTTCATCATCTTCATCTGCAATTTTGACCTGTATGGGCAGGGGCGTTACAAGTACGAATTTGAATACAGATGTTTACAGGATTTATCCTTGCCCTTTGGCGACGGTGCCATTAAAATAGTATTAAACACCAAGGGCGAAAACGATGCCGAGGAGAGCCCGGAACTGATACGGCTGCTAAGATACATAGCGGACAGCAACGAGGGCAATGTATCTAAGACGGAAGACGAACGCATAAGATATTTGGGTCAGAGAGTGCATGAAGTGAAGCACA
>JAUNBV010000071.1 GCA_030526885.1 Syntrophomonadaceae bacterium | reverse complement strand
TGGAATTCATCTAGGGCCGTGTTCCGCCTCGGCTACCCGGCGCCAGCGAGCGCGCAGGAAATAACGGTAGAGCAGCATGCCCCCCACAAAGCCGCCGATATGAGCCCACAGCGCGATGGTGCTGGCCATCCCGCTGGCGGACGCCATGAACGCCGAATATACTTGCGACAGAATCCAGAAGCCCAGATACACCCAGGCCGGGATATTGACAAAGAAGATGGGCACGATATAGGTGAAGATACGGGCGTTGTGGAACATGAGAAAGTAGGCGCCCATCACTCCGGCTACCGCGCCGGAAGCGCCGATTACCGGCACTATGGAATCGACCTCGGTGAGCCAGTGAAATAAACCCGCCAGCACAGCCATCAACAGATAAAACAGCAGGAACCGCCCCCGCCCCATTTTATCCTCCACATTATCCCCGAACAGCCACAGCACCCACATATTACCGATGAGGTGCATCCAGCCGCCATGCATGAAAGATGCGGTAAGGATGGTCAGCCACGAAACCGGATCCAAGGGATACGCGGTCAGATAACCGGGCACAAAGCCGAACTGATAAGTGACATACTCCAGCGTGCCGTAATCCAGCGAGCGCTCCCACAGGAACACCAGCACATTGAGCGCGATTAAGCAAACCGTAACGATGGGGAAATGTTCGCTTTTGGCACTGTCCTTCAACGGAAACATAGGCTACCTCTTTTACAATATATATTTTACCGCCAGCAATAAAAACAGTACGGAAAACAAGAGTTTCATCACCTTGGACGGTATGCGGTTGGACACGCGAGCCCCCAGTTGAGCGCCGATAAGCGCCCCCAGGCCCAGGAACAGGCCGTCGGGCCATACCACAAAGCCTTGCGCCAGCTTGATGGAAGCGCCTAAAATCGCAATGGGCAACATGGCCAGCATGGTGGTGCCCACCGCCTTATGGGGGGAAAGCCGCGCGATCATGATTATGCCCGGCACCAATATCCAGCCGCCGCCCACGCCTAACATGCCGCTGAAAATTCCGGTCAACAGGCCCAAAAGCATCAGCGCCGCCACCCGCCCCGCGCTCAGCGTCGGGCTCTCGTCCAGGACCGCCGCCGTTTCCCCTTTCGCGCTCCACTCCTGCCAGGCTTCACGGCCCATCTTTAAGGTCATGAACAGAAACAGTATGCCCAACAGCACGAAAATCAAATTGGTGTCGGAGGACATATAGTGTTTGAATATCCATGACCCCAGCACCATGCCCAGCAGGCCGCCGCCGCCCACGATAAGCCCTTCGCGCCACAATACGTTGCCATTGCGGAAATGGCCCCACGCGCCGCCGGCGGAGGTAAAAACTACCGCCAGCATAGTGGTGCCCACCATCATGGCCGCGTCATAATGAAGCAGCATCTCCAGAGCCGGCAGCATTATGACGCCGCCCCCCAGCCCCAGAATAGCGCCCAGCACGCCGCCTAGCAGACCTATAATTATGACCGCTAAATAAGCCGTAAGCTCACATCCTTAATATGAAATCCGTTCCATTATAATACCATTTTTGTTATTTTACCATGCAGCAAAAATGCTTGCTGGCAAGGGCATTTGCAAATATGATGTATTAGCACGACACTGCGCCGATAATTAGGGTTGCCATGCGCAGCGGGACAAGGTATGATGGTATGAGCAAAAAGAAAGGAGCATCATTTGATGCCCCCTGAACTGATAGTATTGTTGACCGCCGCCACGCCGGTACTGGAACTGCGCGGCGCCATACCGGTAGGGCTGGCCATGGGCCTGCCGCCCTTTGAGGTCTGGGTGCTGGCCATCATCGGCAATATTTTGCCGGTGCCCTTTATCCTGCTGGGCATGAACTGGCTGTTTAAAATGCTGGTGCACATTCCCCGCGTCGAAGCTTGGGTTAACCGCATCGCAGAAAAGGGCAGCGGCAAACTGGAAGCCAACATTCAACGCTGGGGCTGGCTGGGCCTCATCATCTTTGTAGGCATCCCCCTGCCCGGTACCGGGGCATGGACCGGCTCTCTGGCCGCCGTAGTACTGCGCCTGCCCTTCTGGACCTCGCTTTTGAGCGTCGCCGCCGGCGTACTCCTGGCCTCCCTGCTGGTAAGCGGCTTAGGCCTCGGCATCATGAGCCTGCTGTAACCCTATATTCCCAATTCCTCTTGCATCTGTTTCATCTGCTCCCGCAATGCCGGATTTAAAGGAATGCCTTTAATCCGGCGTTCCTGCCAGGCCAGGTATTCCTTTTCCCCGGCGGTGTAGATGTGGGCTGCGCCGGGGGCTTTTTGCGAGGCCCGCAGCGCGCGCAGGATGTCGCCGGCGGTCTTTTTGAATTCCGGCAAATCGGTAAAGCCTTCGATATCCACGGCCATGAAGAAGTGCCCGAGCCTATAGGGGCGGGGCCTGCCCTGTGCATCAAAGCCGGACAGGGCTTTCAAAAAGGCTCCCCCCTGCAAAGCGGCGGAGAGTATCTCCACCACGGTGGCGTAGCCATAGCCCTTAAAGCCCGCGTGTTCCTCCCCGATGCCTCCCAGCGGGGTCAAAGCGGCGGCGCCGGCCACCAGTTGCTTGAGCACCAGGGCGGGGTCGGTGAGCGTGGAGCCGTCACGGGCAATGACCCAGCCCGCAGGCAGCTCCTGGCCCAGGCGTTCATAGAGCTCTATTTTGCCGCGCTGTGAAGTGGCGGTGGCGCAGTCCAGCAAAAAGGGAAATTCTTCATCGGTGGGAATGCCAAAGGTCAGCGGATTGGTGCCCAGCATGTTTTCCACCCCGAAGGTGGGGGCGATGGAAGGGCGCGCGTTGGTGCCGGTAATGCCTATCATGCCTTCATTCACCGCCATCAGCGCATAATAGCCGGCGATGCCGTAATGGGTGGAATTGCGCACCGCGGTCATGCCCAGGCCGAATTTCTTGGCCTTATCGATGGCCATCTGCATGGCGCGCTTGGAGATGACGTGACCCATGCCGTCATGGCCGTCGATTACCGCTGTGGTGGGCCCTTCGCGCAATATCTCAAACTGCGTGACCGGGTTCTGAATGCCGATGCGGATGCGGTCATAGTAGATGGGCTTCAAGCGCCCGATGCCGTGGGAATCTATGCCCAGCTTATCGGCGGCGATGAGCACCTCCGCGCACACCGCCGCCTCCTCGCCCGGCACTCCCAGGCCGCGAAATACCGCCGCCATAAACTGTTCCAGTTCATCGGCCGGCATCCATACACAATCCGCATAATCGTACAAAGCCTAGTCCTCAAAATACTCTTTCGTTATCTCCACCGTGACTCTATTATCCGAACGCAGGCGGCGCACCAGGCTGTCCAGTTTAACCAGTTCGTAATCGTAAAAATAGCGGCCGGTAAACAGCTTGCCCCGATAGAAGCGCTCATCGCTTTCCAGCTTGGCCGTGGGCAGGGCCTTGGCGGCAGCCGTCATTTGCTTCAGCCACTGCCAGGCGATAGCGGTGATGCCCATCGCCTCCAGGAACAGTACGCTGTCGGCCAGGAATGCCTCCCGTTTGATGGTGTCTTTTTTAGCCAACAGTTCCGCGGTCAGTTCCTTCATCAGGGACATGGCGTCCCGCAGTGCCTCCGTCTGCTCCGCCAGTTCGGGATAAGCCTGCGCGGCTTGGATAGCCGCCGCCACCTCGGCCTGGAACAGTTCAAAGGCTTTGCCGTTCTTCATGCTGACCTTGCGGCCCAGGATATCCTGGCCCTGAATGCCGGTGGTGCCCTCGTGGATAGGATCGATGCGGATATCGCGGTAGTACTGCTCCACCGGGAAATCCCCGCAATAACCGTAGCCGCCCAGAATCTGTATGGCCGCGCTGGCGGCTAAAATACCCGTTTCGGAGGGATAGGTCTTCAAGATGGGAATCAGGAACTCGGTCAAAAGCGCGTATTTTTCTTTTTCTTCCAGCGCCGCTACATGCTCTAAGTCCTGATAGCGCGACAGCTCCAGGGCCAGCGACAGCGAGCCTTCCATGACCGAACGCTGGAACAGCAACATGCGCTTGATGTCCGCATGCTCGATCAGCTCCACCATCGGCAGTTGAGGGTCTTTTTCATCCAGGCGGCGGCCCTGTTTGCGCTGATTAGCATATTCCAATGCGGCGTAGTAGGCGCCGGACATTTTACCGGTGGCCCCGATGCCTACGCCGATGCGTTCCTCATTCATCATCTGGAACATCTGGGCCAGGCCCATACCCGGCTTGCCTACCAGCCAACCGCGGCAGTTCTTTTCGTCGCCCATGCTGAGCTGACAGATGGGGGAACCGCGATAACCCAGCTTATGCTCGATACCGGCGCAAACCACGTCGTTGTCCTCCAACTCGCCCTGCTCGTTGACCCTGAGTTGGGGCACCACAAACAGCGAAATGCCCGCTACTCCCAGCGGGGCGCCTTTGATGCGGGCCAGCATCAGGTTTACCACGTTGCTCACCACATCGCTGCTGGCGGCAGATATAAATATCTTTTTGCCCTTTATCATGTAATAACCGTTATCGGTAGGCTCCGCGCTGGTGGTGAGATCGCCCAGCGAACTGCCGACATCCGGCTCGGTCAGGGCCATGGTCCCCTGCCACTCTCCCCCATACATCTTCGGCAGATACAACTCTTTCTGCTCCGGCGAACCGAAGGCATAGATCAAATTCGCCGCTCCGCCGGTCAGCATGGGATAGATGCTCATGGAGTAATTAGCCGCACTGAACAGGAAGCACGCCGCCTGCCGCACCGCCACCGGCAGCTGCTGTCCGCCGTATTCATAGGGCTTTTCGGACTGGATCCAGCCCCCTTCAGCCATCTCCTGCACATAAGTCTTTATCGCCGGATGCACATAGACCTTTCCGTTTTCCCAACGCGGGGGGTCAACGTCCATTTCCTTAAAATAGGGAAACATCAGGTCGGTAGCCATTTTCATGGCCGTGTCCAACACCATCTTGAAGGTCTCGGCGCTGTGGTCCGCAAAATACGGATATTGGTTCAAGGCCTCCACGTTAAGTACTTCATTCAGTACAAAATCCAGATTTCTTCTGCTTGCAAATCTTTCCGCCATACAACATCTCTGCCTTTCTGCCCTTTTTTTACTACCGCGTTCTGACAACCGAATGCCAACGCCGAGCCAGCGGCAAGGGACGCGTCAGCGGACTTGAATCAGCCGTCAAGCACCATTTAAGCTATTATATCACACTCTTGTCATAGCAAACAAATTAAATAAGGGGCATGGTCCTGTCCGCCCCTTTATACTCGGGGATAAATTGGCGTATGATGTCGATTACCGCTTCGGCGGAGACGCCTTGAGCGTAACTCTCGTGCAGGGTGGCGGCGATGTCTTTGGCACCGTCCGCGGCGTCCTTTTTATAAACGAAAATGCGCTGATGGGATGTGTCCTGCAAGCCCTCCGTATCCGCGAACAGCTCCTCATACAGCTTTTCGCCGGGGCGGATGCCGGTATAAACGATTTGAATGTCGCGATTGGGCTCCAGCCCCGACAGGCGGATCAGGTCGCGGGCCAAATCGTCTATCTTCACCATCTCGCCCATATCCAATACGAACACCTCGCCGCCGGTGGCCAGCGCGCCGGCCTGAATGATGAGTTGTACCGCCTCCGGGATGGTCATGAAATAGCGCCGCATTTCCGGGTCGGTAACCGTCACCGGGCCGCCGGCCGCGATTTGTTTCATAAAAACCGGGATGACTGAACCGCGGCTGCCCAGCACATTGCCGAAGCGCACCGCCGCGAACGTAGTCGCGCTGCTGTTGGCAGCGTCCTTCACCACCAGCTCCGCCAGCCGCTTGGTGGCGCCCATCACCGAAGTGGGGTTCACCGCCTTGTCGGTAGAAACGAGGATAAAAGTCTCCGCCGCAAATATATCCGCCAGCCGGGCCACATTGCGCGTGCCCATCACATTGTTTTCAAACGCCGCTTCCGGGTGGCGCTCCATCATCGGCACATGCTTATAGGCTGCGGCATGAAAGATGACCTGCGGCCTATAGCGCTCGAAAACCACCTTAAGCTCATCCTCCCGGCGCACATCGGTCAGCATGGGTACGATATTGTCATAGGCCTGTTTCAGCTCCGTCTCGATATCAAAGAGGTTGTTCTCACAGTTGTCAATCATTACCAGGCGCTCCGGGCGGATAAGCGCCAGCTGACGGCACAGCTCCGAGCCGATGGAGCCGCCCGCCCCCGTTACCAGCACGGTTTTGCCCGCTATATAGCCCACCATGCTCTTCATATCCAACTGCACCGGCTCCCGGCGCAGCAAATCCTCCATCTCCACCGGGCGCAAACCGCGCACCATCTCCGAAGCGTTTTTATAAACCCCCGGCAGGATGCGCACGCTGGCCCCGGTCTTCTTACACTCATCCAGAATGGGGCGGATGGCGCGCCCCGACACCGAAGGCATGGCTATGATGATTTCATCGATATCCATTTCCCGCACCACCGTACCGATGCGATGGCGTCCCCCGATGACCGGCACCCCATGCAGCAGGCTGCCTTTTTTCTTGGCATTGTCATCAATGAAAGCTACCGCCTTCATGCCCAGCATATGGTTGTGTTCCAGCTCCTGTTGTAAAATGGCGCCCGCATCACCCGCGCCCACGATGAGGATGCGCCGGGGCGGCTCCCCGTCCGCCAATCCCAGCCGCCCCCGCGCCAGCCGCCATACCAGCCGCGACGCCCCGATAGAGCCGAACATGAGCACCCAGGATATAACATATACCGTCCGCGGCAAATGGGGCAGATCGAGTAAATAGATAAATATGACGGCCGCCGCCATGGTGTAGGTCACCGCCCGGCCGATGGCAAACATCTCATGCAGGCTGGCATACTCCCACACCCGGTCATACAGGCGTGAAGCGATATTGAAAATGATGCCCAGAATGGAGAACAGCGGAATGAGGGCCATAAAAGCCTTTATGTACTGCGCCTCCATCAACCCGTCCAGACGCAGCAGCAAGGCGACATACACCGACAGATTGATCAGCAGCACATCCGTAAGGATAAGAATAATGTTGCGCAGCGTAAAACGCGGTAATAATCTTCGTCCGCTCATTATGGCCCGGTTACCTTTCCTATTCGCTAAAGACAGCGTTTGCCCATTATTTTATATTACTCAATTATACATATAAATGGCCCCATCGTCAAAAATCCGATAAAATCGCGGCCTAACCGGGTCCGGCTTGGCGGCGGCAGTTTAGTATATGAATCGCCGCCACCCCTATGGCCGCACCGGCGATATCTATCGCCATATCCCGCAGTTCCATGCTGCGCCCGGGGACATAGTATTGATGCACCTCATCGGAGATGGCGTACAGCGCGCAGATAATGAAGGAAAGCGTAACCACGCGCCGCTGTGCGCCGGTGACCGGCTTGGTAACGCTGCGCACGCTTAAGCACACCAACAGCCCCAGAACGCAGTAGATGAACGCATGCGCCGCTTTTCGCACCGGGTTGTGCAATGCATCGATCAGTTCAGCCCGCTCCAGCGCTGTCATGGCATCGATCCGGGGCACGATAAAATCCAGGCAGGAATAGATCAGGCCACGGCTTAGCGCAGAGGATTCATCCGCCGGTTGGGCGGAAAACAGAAAAATCAGCCCCATCCACGCTATGGTGAGGCCGATCCAAAAAATACTGCTTCGTGTCATTTCGTCACCTAAAACCGGGCGGCCGGGCCACGCCCCTTATGTAAACACCACCCCTGTTGTGCACGCCGTAAACCGGGGCCGCGCGCTTAAAGCCACGGCCTTACAAACCACGGTAACACCGCTCATATGCCGCCGTTCTTGTCCCGCTTGGCAATGAAACCGATCAAAGCTACGATTAAGCCCCCCGCCACAATAAAGAGCGCGCTGGGCATGTTCACCTCCGGCATCAGGAAATGACATATCAGCCAGTACGTTATGCCTACCGGAATAAAACACACGCCCAGAACTAAATACATCTTTTGCTGCTGATTCAAAACACCCTCCCCTTTCTTACGCAAAAACGACTCGTTTGTATACCTGCTTCAGATTATATGCTATAGACCGGCAATTTGTACAGACCCTAAAGATGGGTGCGTCATTGCCGATCACGGGCATTAAGGGTCAGGCTTTTATGAACGCCGCCACTTGGCGGGCGATGCTCTCTGCATCGATGCCATACTCCTTCATCAACTCGTCGGGCTTGCCGGACTGGCCGAAGCGGTCCTCAATGCCTAAGCGTTTTACCGGCACCGGACAGCCTGCGGCTACCGCTTCGCATACCGCGCTGCCCAGACCGCCTATCACATTATGCTCCTCCACCGTCACTATGCGCCCGCATTGCCGGGCCATCTTCAGCACCAGTTCCACATCCAGCGGCTTTAGGCTGTACATATCGATTACCGCTGCCTCAATGCCTTGTTGGGACAAAATATCCGCCGCGCCTAAGGCCTCGCTTACGGCCAGGCCGCAGGCGATGATGGCAACGTCGCTGCCGGAGCGCAGCGCGGCACCCTTGCCGATGTGAAATTCCATGTCCTCCCCATATAATACCGGAACGGCGGAACGCCCTAACCGCAGATAGGCCGGACCGGGATGATGATACAGCGCCTCCACCGCGCGGGCGGCGCTGACCCCATCGGCCGGAACGATTACCGTCATACCGGGGATGGCGCGCATCAGCGCTATATCTTCCACCGCCTGATGGGAGCCCCCATCCTCGCCTACGGTGATACCGGCATGGGTAGCGCACACCTTTACATTGAGCCGGGGATAGGCCAGCGAGTTACGGATCTGTTCCCAGTTGCGCCCGGTGGCAAACACGGCAAAGCTGCTGATATATACGGTCTTTCCGCTGACCGCCAGCCCTGCCGCCATGCCGGTCATGTTTTGTTCCGCGATGCCGGCATCAAAAAATCTTGCCGGAAAGGCCCGGGCAAAATCGCATGTCTTGGTGGATTTTGACAGGTCGGCATCCAGCACCACTATATCCTCATATTTGCCGCCCAATCGAGCCAGTTCTCGGCCATAAGCATCCCGCGTAGCCTGTTTTTCCACTCCTATGTCCTCCTTACCATCGCCGGCCTCTAGCCCAACTCCGCCAGCGCGCGCAGCAGTTCGTCTTCCTTGGGGGCGGTACCGTGCCATTCCACTCTGTTTTCCATAAAAGATACCCCCTTGCCCTTCACGGTTTGAGCAATTATCGCGGTGGGCTTGCCGGTCACCTGACGCGCCTGTTCAAACGCGGCCATCAGTTGGCCCACGTCATGCCCGTCGACGCCGACGGTTTCCCAGCCAAAGGCGGCGAATTTGTCGGCGATAGGCTCAGGGTTCATTATCTCCCGCACCGGGCCGTCGATCTGGAGGCCGTTGTAATCCACGATGGCCACCAGGTTGTCCAGCCTAAAGTGGGCCGCGGCCATGCAGGCCTCCCATACCATGCCTTCCTGTAATTCGCCGTCCCCCAGCAGGGTATAGACCCGCCAAGCGCCTGCATCCCCGCACGGCGCCCCGGCATCCGTTTTAGCCGCCAGAGCCATGCCCACCGCCCAGGAGATGCCCTGGCCCAGCGAACCGGTGGAGGCTTCGACTCCCGGCAGCTTGCGCATATCGGGATGGCCCTGCAGGCGGCTGCCCAACCGGCGCAGGGTGCTTAATTCCTCCCGGGGAAAATAGCCTTTATAGGCCAGGGCGGCATACAACACCGGCGCGGCGTGACCTTTGGACAGCACAAAACGGTCGCGCTGCGGCCAATCGGGCCGCGTTGGATCGATATTCAGCTCCCATCCATACAGGGTGGCCATGATATCCGCGGCGGACAGAGAACCCCCGGTATGCCCGGATCCGGCCGCATTCAGCATGGTCAGGATATCGCGGCGCATCTGCAGCGCCATGTGCTCGATCTCCTGCCGGTGCTGCCAATCATTTTCTCTCACTTTGCTACATCCTCTCTGCCTTTGCAAATCCCTACACTATATCCCTTTCCACATTCCTAA
>JAUNBV010000070.1:5891-10017 GCA_030526885.1 Syntrophomonadaceae bacterium | reverse complement strand
CCACAGTATCCCTCCGGCGATGGCCATGATGGTCACCACCACGATGAGTTCGACCAAAGTCATGCCCCGGTTATGTGAACGGATGCCCCATGGGCCGGATACGCGCCTTTCGCTCATCATTCCTTGCTCCAGTTCTGATAAGTCACCAGATTCTCCATGTCCCAAGGGGAATCCGTCTCATTGGTCATCAGGTTCAGGTATTCGCTCACCTCGGGCATGGCCTTGATTTTTTCCTTATCGTCATCGCTCATGGCGGTGAGCGTGCCGGTTACAACCTTCACCTCGCCGCCGGCGATGATAAGGCCGGTAAAATCGTTCTGCACTTCTACATCGCGGCGGGCGATGATCAGCCGGATTGAGGATAGGTCTTCAACATCAGTAGAGGATACGATAAAAGTGTCGTCGGGATTGTTTACCACCAGCACCTTGAGCAAGGGCAAATCGTCAGCGGTCAACACCAGGGGATCACCAATCCCCTCGTCCAGCTTTTCGACCGCGGCCTGCTTCACGTAATGGTCATAGGGGGTGACTTGGTCGGCGGCGTCCACGCCGTGACGGCCCGAACAATGCACGGTGGGGGACAGGGTATGGCACAACCGGCTAAAGGTGCGCTCATACTGATGGCTGGCCGAGGCCAGCGGGCTGGCTGCGGTGAGCGCCCGTCTAAGGTTAACGGTACCGCCGGTATACTCCACCGCGTGGCCGGACATCTCCATCCCCGCGGCGGCGGGCAAATCAATCTCATCGGTCAAACGGCTGAAAAAAATTGGCATGACATGACTGTTGCGCTCAAAATAATTTTCAAACTGCCGGTTGGCCTCGGCCCGCCTTTGGGAGACCGAATTATTGCTGTTGAAGAAATAGATAAGCTTCGCGTCCGCCCCATTCACCGTGGTATTAATAAACATCAGCCGGGTGCGGTCTTGATATGCCGGGGCCACCAAGGCATTTTTGATGGCTTTATTCCTTTCTTTTAGCTCAACGCCATTGAGCAGGTTTTCTAAGTCTATGTTGCTCACCAGCAGCGGATTGCTGTTGCCGGTAATGGTTGCCGTGCCGGTCACCGCGTTCGACGGTATCATATAAGCCAACTGATTGCTCTTGACCGAGATGGACTCGCCCATCATCACTTCATCATTGGCCAACTCTACCGTATTGGCAAGGCCCGGAGGCTCATTCGCTTTGATATATGTATGCCCGGCCAGCATCAGCCCGGTCACCCCGGACATATCGAGCCTGGTGTCCTTGCCGTTAATCACGATGCCGCTGCTCCCCGTACCGTCGTCCAGCGCATTGCCAAAGCCGTAGTATTCACCCTCCACCACCGCTTTGGAACCGTTGCCGGCCAAATCCAGGTCATCGGCGACAAAGGAACTGCCCAACAGATTTACCTCTCCTTTGCGCGTTTCCGCACCCACTACCACCCGCTGGGCCCACAGCTCGGAACCATCGGAAACCGTAAGTTTCCCAAAGTTGGTCAGTTCGCCCGCACATACCACCCGGCGTTCCTGGTCGTCAACGGTTAGCGTCTGATCCTCGCCGGCGATGGTTACCTCCTTCGCATATACGTTGCCCCGCACCTCTGTGACGCCGCCGCCTGCGGGTTTGTCAAATCTTTCTTTAGCCACTACCACATAATTCAGCAGCTCGTCGGAGCGCGAGTCATAAAACAGCGGCTTATTGAGGCACAGGTCGGTCACGATGGTGGAGCGGTACCCGTTCTGCTCCAGCTCGAGCTTTACAGCTTTCAGGATCAGCGCATCATCGGTATCCTTCACCGTGCCGGTGGTAGCCGACTCATCGCCATCGATGGTTATGGTCACGTAGGAGGAGTCGACAAAACTCTGCAAAACGGCGACATCGTAACCGGTGACAGTATACCCGCTGCCGTTCAACAACTTCGTATCGCTACCGCCCACGTGCACCTCATATTCCAGCAATTTTTCCACAAAACGCCGGTTAAAGGCTTCTACCGCGGCATCCTGACCATCTTCGTCATCTTCGGCCACCTTATCCGCATAGTCCTCCGCCAGAAAAACGGGATACGCTTCCCTGATGGCCCACGATGAGGCCTCCTGTAAGTGCAGCCGCATCTCGTTGAGCGCGGTTTCCGCGTCGTAAAAGGTATCCCGCCCCTGGCGGTCCATGCTCTTCATCTGGATGTTTATCATGGACATAAAGAGCAGCAGGGAGCCCAAAACGGCGACAAAGGCTACCGCCACTATCACCACGATAATGGTAGAGCCCCGGTTTTCATCTCTCAGCGCCGCGCGGGCGGCGGCTAAACGCTTGCTCATGCGATTTTACCCTTCCTGGCTTAGTGCAGCCGGGTGGTGTCATAGGTCAATATCAAGTCCCCCGGCGCGAACCTATCACTATCGCTCCTTATCTTATAAAGCTCCGCCTCCATGTGATAGACCCGGTTCTGCTTCCCGGTCTCCACCAGCGGCTGGGGCGAAGGCTGCAAAGAAGGCGCCAGCGGGGTGTCACCAGGATTCCAATTTTCATAGAGGTTGTATTTGTACGACGACAGCTCGGCTCCAACGAAATTATGAGCGATGTTGGAATATATCCCGGTCACGCTTGAGGCAGTGTTGAATACCTTAAGCTCCGGATCATAAAAATCGATGGGGAGACCATCATACTCGGCGGGACGCTTCTGCTGAACCAGAAAAACATTGACCTTTTGATTGGAACTGTTCTTGATCACGATGCGGTCATCGTATTCCCACCCGCAGTAATGGGGATAGTAAAAGAAGTACACATTGGGCGTTTGCTCCGCGCTGTCGCTGAAGGTGACGGTGCATGTATCATCAGTCCAGCTATTGGGGGCAAGCCCGGCGGCGGTATATTCATATTCATGCTTCACTTTGGCTTTGTTGGCGCCGCCGGCCTCAATGTTTATGGTAATCACGCGGTTCATTGTGGTTATGTAGTTGGCGGCGTCTGGAAAGATGGCCGCGAGATCTTCCTCATCACCGCCCGCTGCCGCCTCTTTGGCAGCCTTGTCAAAATCCTCCGCCGCTTGTTTATCCTGTAAAGGGTATTGCTGATAAATGCCGTCCATGGCCGAAAACCGCGCTACGAACGTGTCGTTGTATTTATCCGGGTCGGTTTCGGCCTCCTTTTGATACACCCCGGCGTCCAGCCGCACCATCATGTCATAATCCGGGTCATCGCCCGCAGCGATTTTGCCCACGCCGTAAAGGCCCAGGCAATACGTAGCCAGTCCCGGCTTTTTGGCCTCGGCTATTTCCGACGCGCCCGTCACCAGCGTGTAGGTGTAATGCTCTGCGTCTTCATCCCATGTGGACGCATAGAGCTCAACGTCAACCCCCATGGTTTCAAACTTGTTGTCATCGCCCTGTATCTCCGCCAGCACTTCATCTATCCCCATGGCTTTGATGACCTCCACCACGTCCTGCGCGGCCAGGGTGGCGTCGTTCATGGCGCGCGCCTTGGCAGCGGTGCGGGCGGAAGTGACAAAGCTGTGCAGCAGCGGGGAAATCAAAATAGCCAAAATGGTGACGCCCACCACCAGCTCCACCAGGGTGAAGCCGCGCCGGTCACCGCGTATGCCATTGCTGCCCATGCATCCTTTCATCGCTCGTTTCCGCCCCCCTGACCCCTTTTTAGCTGTTAGCCGCTGCAGCGCTCCGCCTGCGCTTCGCTTGTCGATCGCGGGAAATGTCCTAATCCCTGACCCCTGACCCCTGACCCCTGACCCCAGACCCTGTATAGTGCCGAAAAGATTGCTCTTGCCGATGGTCACTTCCGGTATCTGGGTAGGATAATAATTCGTATCCAGCCCGGCGAGGAAGAACTGATTCAACACCATGTTGCCGACCAAATCGCCGGTGTTGCTGTCGTAGCTCACATTCAGGCTTTCCACCCCGGTAACGTTCCAGGTGTTATATACATAGTTCACCATGTCCTTGAGCTGCTGATAGCCCATGGTACAACTCAGGGTCAAAGCGCTGCCATAGGCCGCCACCGGTACCGCCGTCATCACGCCGGTGTCCGTATCCTGCTGCACGCCGGGAATCTCCATCAACATCACCGGCGCGCCGAAAGTCGCCGTGGAGATGGTGAGCCCCACCTTATCCTCCATGCCCACCGCATACAT
>JAUNBV010000070.1:0-5868 GCA_030526885.1 Syntrophomonadaceae bacterium | reverse complement strand
CGGTCTGCGCCCGTACCTCGCGGCGGGCGTCGTTGATGCCCAGCTCATACGTTTCCAGATTGGCATAGTAATCCTGCAGGATGGCCAGATGAGCGGCCAGCTCCGCGTTCTGGGCATCCAGCGCCTCGGCCTTGGCCACAAAGGGCTTATAGATAACAAAGAACAGCAGCAGGAAGATGGCTATACCCCCTATTACCATCAGCATCCTCTTATCGCGTTCGGATAGATTGAAATTCATACCTCGCTCACACTCCTTCCTGCTCCGGCGCCGTCTCCGCGGGGGTCAGTTCCTCCGCGGCCTCCGCCGGCGGTTGCTCCGCCGGCTCCTCCACCGGCGGCTGCGGCGGGGGTTCCTCCGCCGCTTCCGGCCCGGCCAGCCAGGGATTTTCACCGTAGGTGCAATTCACCGCAAAGGATACCTGCGGCGTCCCGGCCTGGTCTGCGCCTTCGGCCACGCCGCTCACCTCCACCGCGCTCAGGCTGTCAAAAGTCCTGAGCTGGGAGATGACCATGGCGGCCTCCTCCTTGCTGCTCACGGTCATATTCATGTTCACCCCGGTAGTGGAAAAACCGGCGGAAAGCACCGTGAGCGCAGCCGGCATCTTAACTTCCAGCTCCCCGATAAAGGCCACCAGGTCTTTATTGGGATTCTCCGTCAGCGCGTACAGCGCGGCCAGGCCGTCGGCATACGCGGTATAGGCGGTATATTCGTTGTATATGTCCTCCACGTAGGCCAGTTCGTCCACCTGGGCCTGCAGTTCGCGGTGGTCGCCTTTGGCGCTGTAAAAATCGATCAACGCCCAGCCGGAGAGCGCCACGCCCATCACCGCGCCCAGCACCAGCACCACCGTGCCAATTTGCTCGAAATCTATGCTCAGGTCCATCCCCTTTTTCTTTACCTCCGCATACTGCGGGGGCACGAAATCCACCGGGGCGATATTGCTGCCGATACAGGCCAGGTAATGGGCCAGCGGCTCGCCGATATCGCCCGGCGCCTTTACCCTCTCGATATGTTTCAGGGTGGATGTATCCAGCGAAGTAGCGTCGGCCACCATTTCCCTTAAGCCCCGCACGTCGCAGCCGCAGCCGGTGAGCACCAGCTTCTCCACCGGCGTCTCCCAGTTGTTGGAATTGAAATAGTCCACGATGCGCACGATATTGCTCACCAATCGGCTCAAGGCCTCGCGCGTCTCATCGGCGCTCAAAAAGCGCTCCCCGTTTTCATTGGAAAGCTCCCTTAGCGCCACTAAATAGGCGTCGCCGTCATGCCCCGCGGCATTGCTATGGGCGGAGAGCAGATCGTCCACCCCGTTGGTGAAGGTGCGCTGCAAAAGCTGTTTGCCGTTTTGCAATACCGACACGCTGGAGGTGGTGCACTCGATATCCACATACATAGTCATTTCTTCGTTGCTCATGCGGCGCAGGGTCTGATACACGCTGTTGCCGCTGTAATCTATGGCCTGCACCGTCAGGCCCACCTCGTGCGCCACCTCGAAATAGCCCTCCAGGATCTGCAGGGGCACGATCATCACCAGCAGGCGCACGCCCGCGTTATCGCCCTTTTCTATCCGCTCCTGCACCGCATAGCTGACATGGTACTTGCTCATATCCACCGGGAAATATTCGGAGACATTGGCCTCCACGATAGCCTTGATGCGGTTATCCTTGACCGGCGGCAGATTCACCTCGCGGGTGCCTACCCGCCCGGAGATGAGGCTGAAAACGGCCTGCGTGCAGCGGATGCCGCGCTCCTCCAGCTCCGCCCTGAGCGCCGCCGACACCGCCCCGGTATCGGTGATATGCCCGTCATTGACCGCGCCCGCCGGGGTTTGAAACATGAAACGCTGGGATATGTACTGGCTGTTCTTCTTCTTCTCGCACACACATACCTTGACCAGGCGTTCCGCGATTTCAATATTAAGTATCTCCTTCTTGGCCATACCGCCGCCTCCTTAATCAATACATACTCAAGTACCAGTGCAAAAGCTGCGGTCCCCACAGCAGGGCGATGAACACGCCCAAGGCCAGATAGGGGCCCATAGCCAGGACCCGGTCGGCTTCCGCAAAGCGCATACGCAGCAGATGGATGACGGAGCCCAGCACGCAGCCCAGCAGGAAAGCTACCAGGATGTGCTTCCAGCCCAGGAACAGGCCGCACACCGCCATCAACTTCACATCGCCGCCGCCGATGCCGCGCCCGCCGGTAAGGATAAAGACCAGCAGCAGCGGCACGCTCACCGCGAAAAAGCCGATTATGTACAGGGGCCAGTCCGCAAAGTTCTATGCCCGCCAGCACCAGGATGAAGAGGTTGAAACCGGCGGGAATGATTAAAGTCCTGCTGTCGATGACGCTCAAACCCAAAAGGGCCGAGGCCATCGCACAGCAGAGCATCGCTTCCGGGGTAAACCCCATAAAATACACGACTGCCATCCAGAGAACCGTGTTGCCCGCCTCAATCAGGGGATATTGAGGGGAAATGGCAGCCCCGCAGCCGGCGCACTTGCCTTTCAGCGCCAGCCAGCTAAACACCGGAATCAGTTCGTACCAATGCAATCCTTTACCACAGCTCACGCAATGGCTGGGGGTAAACACGATTTCCTCCCCCGCCGGGATGCGGCGGATACACACGTTCAAAAAGCTGCCGGCCATCAGGCCCAGCGCCGCCGTCAGCCCATACAGCAGGGGGATGCTCACGTCCATGGCTGCGTCCTTTCGTAAAGGAGGTTAAATGCGCCGACGCCCCGGCGGGGCGCCGGCCACCGATTTACCGGCTCATAAACGCTATCCGGAGAGCCGGCCCTAGGTCAAATTAACTTGAAAGCCCCGCAAATTCTTCCCAATCGGTAATGGTAACGGTTCCGGGATCGACTTCAACCTCGAATTCTAAACCACTCGAAAAGTCGTCTTTGTGTGTGAGCGATTTCATTGGCGGTACATCAGCTAAATCTCCGAGTGATAATTCAAGTGCTTCCTCTAGATCCCCAGCACCGGTAATTCCCCCAGCAGCAGCCCAAGTAATAGTTATATCAGCATCAATTGCTCCTTCACTATCCTCCGCTAGTGCCACCTGGATAGCTCTTTTGATTTCATCCGCGGTGGCAACATCCGCCGCCACCCGCGACTTCTCGATGTAGCGGGTGAACTGGGGGGCCAGGATGGCGGTCAGCACGGCCAGGATGGCGATGACTACAATCAGCTCGACCAGGGTGAAACCTTTGTCACCCAGTTTTACTTTGCGATTGCGCAATTTCATAATCGACATAATTTCTTAATCCTCCTCTTTTTTCTTTATTATTATCCCTTTTTCTCCCCGACTGAGGAACCGCGGTCATGCCGCGCCGTTCACTGCACTTCCGGTATATGTTAAAGCCGTGGGCCTCCCCTGAAGCGCGCGGCCATAACTTTTTTCACCCTTTTATTGCCGTTTTCACCATAAACCCCGCCCCGTTCCAATATAGGGTACTGGCGCCATGAGCCTACAGGGAATCCAGCCCCTCGTACATGGCGGCCATGGGGCTGATGATGGCTACCACGATGGTGCCCACCACCAGGGCCAGCACCACGATGATGGCGGGCTCCAGCGCGGCCATCAGGGCTTCGGTGGCCAGCTTTACTTCCTCGTCGTAGTAATCGGCCAGTTTCTCCATCATGGATTCTATATTACCCGTCTCCTCGCCGATGCTTATCATGTGGTGCACCAGGGGGGGGAATACGCCGCTGCGGGCCAGGGGCTCGGCGATGGAACTGCCCATGGACACCTCGTTGCGGGTGTCTAAAATCGCGTCGCGGTAATATATGTTGGTCATGGTGTGGGAGGTTATCTCCAGCGCGCTTATCAGCGGGATGCCGGCGGCCATCAGGGTGCTGAGGGTGCGGGCCATGGCGGCGGAGCAGCCCTTTTGGGTCAATACCCCGAACAGGGGCAGCTTCATGTTGATGCGGGCCAACAGGTATTGGCCGGCTTCGGTCTTGCCGTAATATTTGAAGCCGAAGACCAGGGCCAGGACGATGGCCAGGAGCACGTACCACCGGCTCTGGACGAAATCGCTGGCGGCCACTACCGCTTTGGTGATGGCGGGCAGCTCGGTGCCCAGCTCGGCGAACATCTCCTCGAAGGTGGGGATGACGAAGCCCAACATGCCGATGACCACCCCCACCGCTACCACGGAGATGACGGCGGGGTAGATGGTGGCTTTTTTCATCATGGCCTTGAGGGTGGCTTCCTTTTCAAACTGGGTGGCCATGCGCTCCAGGGATACGTCCAGGCTGCCGGAGGCTTCGCCCGCTTCCATCATGGTGATGAACAGGCTGGGGAATACTTTGTCATGGGGGCGCATGGCGTCGGCCAGCGATTCGCCGGTCTCCACGGAGAATTTGGTGTCTATGATGGCGCGGCGCAGCATTTTGTTTTCGGTCTGCTCGCCCAGCATTTCCAGGGCGTCCACAATGGTGACCCCGGCGTTGATGATGCTGACGAACTGGCGGCAGAATACGCTTAAGTCGCGCGGCTTGGGCTTGCCGCCGATGGAAAAGCTGATGTCGGCATTGAGCAGGCTCTGCACATCTACCGTCACCGGCGTCAGCCCGTCGGCGCGCAACTGCTCCATCGCGCGCTCCCTGTTCTCGGCGTCGATGTTGCCCTTTACTTCTTTGCCCGTGGGGTTTATGGCCACATAACTGAATCCGGGCATGGACGTACCTCCCTATTAAATTAATATTCAGGGGTCAGGCCCAAAAAACCCACCACCATATCAAATGTTTAAACGGGTCCTCCCCTGAGCCATCCTCGGTCCGATCTTTAAATATACCCTTGCCGGGCGCAAGGCCTGACTAAAACAGGCGTTTTTTTATGCTGGCCTGGTCCTGAGCAAAGCTCATGGTGTTTTCATAGCTAATGCGGCCGGAGTTATACAGCTCCAGCAGGCAGTCGTCCATGGTGATCATGCCCATCTTGCGGTTGGTCTGCATCACGCTGGGTATCTGATATGTTTTTCCTTCGCGTATATGGTTGCTGATGGCCGGGGTAACGTGCATGATCTCAAAGGCGGCCACCCGGCCCTTGCCCTCTTTTTTGGGCAGCAACTGCTGGGACACGACGCATTCCAGCACTTCCGCCAACTGGGTGCGGATCTGCTGCTGCTGATGGGGCGGGAATACGTCGATCACGCGGTCGATGGTGTTGGCGGCGCCAATGGTATGCAGGGTGGAAAAGACCATGTGCCCGGTCTCGGCGGCGGTAACGGCGGTGGATATGGTATCCAAATCGCGCATTTCGCCCACCAGTATCACGTCCGGGTCCTGCCGCAGCGAGGCGCGCAGGGCGCTGGAATAGCTCTCGGAATCCATGCCCATTTCCCGCTGGTTGACGATGCAGCCCTTATGCTTGTGCAAATACTCGATGGGGTCTTCCATGGTGATGATATGGCCGTGGGTGGTGTCGTTCAGCACGTCGATGAGCGAGGCCAGGGTGGTGGATTTGCCGGAACCGGTGGCGCCGGTGACCAGTATCAGGCCGCGGCGCTTTTGGATGGCCTGCACCACGCTGCCGGGTATGCCCAATGCTTCCGGCTTGGGAATGTCGAGGTTCAATATGCGCAGCACCATGGCATAGCTGTTGCGCTGGCGAAAGACGTTGACGCGGAAGCGCCCGATAGACGGCACGGAGTAGGCGAAATCCAGCTCGCCTCTCTCTGCCATGGTGACTTTCTGCTTGTCGGCCATGAGGGACTCCGCCAGCGCCCTCGAATCGGCGGGCAAGAGCTTTTCTTCCATCAATGGGCGGATTTCGCCGTCTATCCGCGCGGATTCCGGTATCCCCACGGTGAAATGAACGTCCGACGCGCCCTTTTCCATTGCCATTTTCAAGT